>JAJZOT010000242.1 GCA_021847855.1 Thermoplasmata archaeon
GATGATGAGTATCCTAAGCACGCACAGATCACGAGATGACCCATGAAGAATTCCGGTAGACAGTGGCATCCGATGATATAGATCTTGAGAAGGAAGATGTTGTAGTGGTCAGAACTGTTTATGGTAAGCACTTGAATAACCCTGAAAAGTATCAAAAAACAGCGGAAATTTCAAAAGAAGTCAGCTAGAACCTGGTGGGCAAGTCATCCGCTGTTGGATCTGACAATCTTGCATGGGATATCCCGCATGTCGGGGGATCCGGAAACTTACCCTCTCTTGCCGGGCAATCTGTACCTCCTGGCAAGGGCAGGCAAATAAATAATCGAAAATAACGCCCATGAGTTCCATTTTCTGGCCTTCCATCTTAGGTTCATGGGCGCCACTGGCTCACTGATCAAGCCTCTCGCCGATGTTTAAGGGATATTCGTGATGCCTTCAACCACACGGTTCTTTTAATTCCAATTTGAGTGATTACAGACTTGAAACATAACAATCATTAAAAGGAGAATACCGTTAAATGACTGTAAACAGGAATTACGTGGATTCATGAAGAGAAGAATCGTGGTTTGCATAACTGGATCAACCGGTGCAATCTATGGAACAAGGCTACTCCAGGCATGTTCAAAGATCGAGAACCTTGAAACTCACGCAGTAATAAGTAGTGCAGCAGAGGCAACAATCAGGCTTGAGTTGCATAAAGAACGCGAAGAAGTTGAGAAGATGGCAACTTACGCATATAGCGAGTATGATTTTGAGGCACCGATAGCAAGTGGGTCCTTCATTACAGATAGCATGATAGTTGCACCATGCTCAATGAAAACACTATCAAGCATTGCCACAGGTTTTGAGCAAAACCTTGTGACTAGAGCAGCAATGGTGGCCCTGAAAGAGAGAAGACCACTCATCCTCCTTACACGGGAGACTCCATTAAACCTCATCCAACTCAGGAACATGGTACAGGTTACCGAAGCGGGCGGAATCATAATGCCGCCTCTTCCTCCGCTGTATTTCGAGCCAAAGAATATGGTGGAATTGGCTGACCTTACCGTAGGCAGGGTTCTTAACATGGTCGGCGTGAAAACTGATCTGCTGAGAGAGTGGGGAAAAGAGAAACTGACTGATTAGAATCCTAAAATAATTTATCTTCTCTGGCAAGCCTCAGCATTCTTAAAAAATTTCCAGAATACTTTTCTTCGACGCTTTCTGCATTGAAGAGTAATTCTGATATGAGAGGAGCCTTCTCGGAAAAATCCTCCAGAACGGATACTGTCTCTGCCAGGAAAAGTGATTCTGATTCTATGTCGATGTGTGAGTTGGCTGCAACGTATCTTTCGAACCTGCATTTGACATATTCAACACTTGGTAGACACTGGATTATTAGCGTACCTTTTCCATTCATGCTAATGTTCTGGGTGGTTCCGGAAAATGAATTGATCATGACAAGCAGGCGAGTTTGATTCAGGCAAAGGACCTGAAAAGGAGATAGAAGAGCTACATGCGGATAGCCGGAATCATTCTGACTTAGAAGAAAAATAACAGAGTTCTCCCGGTTAGAATTTTTTTCTCCCAGAACCTTCATAATTTTTCCAGGTATTTTCATTCCGAGATCATGTGACATATTTCACCTAGATTAAGAATGACTGGAGATGCTTATACCTTCTCCCTAAGTTTAGAAAGGCTCTCTGCAGCATCGTAATGATTTCCGTTAACAATTTTCATTGCGTCTTTAGCAAATTCTTCCGGCCAATGCTCAAGTTCGTATCCATGCCAAGGCGCCGCAAGGCTGAGTTTCGGTAAATTGAGTTCTTTCAAATTATTCAAAGCTGCTTCCTTGTATTCCTTCTTTGGAAGCGAGGTTGGTGGGTAAGGATATTTTATGGTGGCGTCAACCAAACAGCAACAAGTTCTTAAGCCTAAGCTTAAAGTTTTTAACTCACCACCTACCCCCTGGTAGTGCAGCTTCCCCCTTATCACAGATAATTTTCTCCTTCTCCAGAATCTTGGACATCTCTTGCGAACAATCCGGGGTACCCACATATAAATGTAAAGCTGTCAACCTTCTAGCGTAGTAATCAGGTCATGTATCCTTGTATTCACTTCATTTCTTGGAACCATAGGGAATTTAACAACTGCAGAAAGGTTTGACTTCATTACGTCGATAGAATCCTTCAGATTCGGGTATACACTAAGAATAGTACTTTCCCTGTTCTTCAAGGTTTGGAGGATTGCGTCATACCTTTCCTTTTCAATCAAGCCCTCCAGTTCTGCCGCAACTGATCTCAGGGAGTCTTCTTCCCTATTCGGATTTCTCGTGCCAGCAGAAGAGACTGGCGGTGCCCCTACGAGGCTAATCTCAATCCGCGTTACTTTTTCTTTCTGAGTCTCTGTTTCCTCAGGATCTGGAGGGGAGTTTTTCGATGCCATGGAGTGCCTATACTCCGTAGCATCAAGATTTGCTCCTTTATCTTCCCCTTTCACGGTAAATCTCAGATGTTTTCCGATTGCTTCTTTGAATTGGGAAGCGTTGCCTCTTTCTCCAGGAATAGGAGATATTCCACGCTTGAGAAGCCCCAGAATATCCTGATCAAGTCGTTCCAGCTTCTCCAGTGCACTTACAAGCTTTGCGTGTGATTCGTTATGGAGTGTGTTTTCCTGCGGTTCCGGTAAAGTTTCAAGGGTTCCACCAAGCAGCAAATTCATCGTAAGAAGTGAAAGACTAAATATGTCCGAAAATTGAGAAGGTTTCCCTATGCCGGGATTGATAACTTCTGGTGCAGCATATCTAAGCATGCTTTTCTTTGAATTAATTTGCATGGATTCTCCAATCCTGAGCATTGCAGCCTGATTCCAGCCCGCTATCTTAAGTGTTCCCATATTTGCAACATAGATATTCTCTGGAGACAAAACCAGATGGTGGATATTTTTTCCATGGGCATACTCGAGACCTTCAGCAATCTGATAGGCTGCAAAGAGAGCTTCCTCCAGTTTCAACGGGCTGCCTGTGCCTGACACCGAAAGGGCGTCCTGTTCTACAAATTCCGTTTCAATTCCGTAGCTTTTCTTGTGTGCGTATGCCTCTCGAAGGCGCAGGATATTCTTGTGGTCAAGCGTCCTCCACGCTGCGGAACTTCCGTAGAAACGTTCCGGAAAAAATCCTTCGTCCAAGTTATAGATAGTAAGAAGGGATTCCTGTTTGCTCCCTTTATTGTATACTTTCCACCTCTGGCATGATTCACCGGAACCAAGTTTCTTAATTATGTCAAAAGTGCTTCGGTATTCACTGAGGATAAGCATATTTGCATCTTCGGGAGGAAAAGACGTTGCAAACCGTTCCTTGTAGCCAGAAACAACACCGGATAAGTAATTTACGTATTCTGACTCAATTAAATCTCCTGAATTTTCCGAAGAGAGAATTTCGTTGCTTATTTCAAACATCAGATCCTGCTTGTCCTGTGATTTGAGAGTTGAGCTTTTCAAATCCCTGATTTTTAACTGCAATTTTTTCAGTTTAATTCTGGAGTACTTTGATACTCCCTTTTCAGATCTCAATTTCCTGACGCTGTGAGATGAAATACGCAAGAATTCCTTTGTGTCAGACGGATCACGATTTGGTTCTCCTGTCATGCATTTAGGCTATTCACGAATAATTATAAAAATTTAACCTATATGGCGAAGTTATGAATTTTGAACTGGAAAGCTACTTAAAATCAAGGATAGATAGCGGATTCGCGTCACAATTTCTGATCAGGAAACTAATTTATACTGACTGAATGTTTTACCTATTTGAACGGAATGAATGTCAGAGACTTGCTTGAAAATACGTATTATCATCTGAGGAAAGCAGAGGAAAAT
>JAJZOT010000243.1 GCA_021847855.1 Thermoplasmata archaeon
AGGAGAAAGCGGGGCTGAACATGCTCCATACAGATATAATGAAGAAACTTACCGCAATGACCCAGGTAATTGCGAATATTATGTTGAAAATTCTGGAATCCAGTATATTTTTTTTCTTGGGAATATGGGGTGCTGGATCTCCCCATGGGTCCGGTATCATATCCATGACAACTGATGCGGGATGCTTACAAATACATTTTCAATCCAGAACGAATTTGTAACCGTACTCAATTATTCCGGATTCACCCTGTTGAGCGATCTTTCTGAACACTGTGCTGACTCTCTTCCCTATTTCAACCTCTCCCGGATCACAATCAACAACCTGCGCGGTAATGGAAGGTCCCTCATCCAGTTTAATTATGGCAAGTATGTAAGGTCTCTGCCTTGTGAATGGAGAAGGTACTTCATGCACCACGGTGAAGGATTCAATTTCTCCCTTTCCAGAGAGTTGTTCTTCTTTCATTTTTCCTATTGATTCCCTGTGGCATATTGGGCATACATCCCTGGGAGGGAAGTACACTTTCATGCAATTTCCGCATTTATGTGCCACAAGTCTGTACCTGTGCACGGATTCTCTCCAGAATCTTGATACCTCTCCCATTTATGCATCACCAACCATATGAACGACAGACATGGATCCAGTGCCACCCATACTGTGCAACATTGCGTTTTTTGCACCCTTCACCTGTCTTTCCCCGGCTTTCTCTTTCAGTTGCATATACGCCTCCACGAACTGGCCTACTCCAGTAGCTCCGAATGGGTTCCCCTTAGCCTTAAGCCCTCCTGATGGGTTCACCGGTATCCTCCCGTTGAGTTTTATCTCGTCATACACAAGGTCTTTCGCTTTGCCTTTCTCTGCGAAGCCTAGATCTTCCAGCTCAAGGAGACCATATATGCTGTATGAATCATGCAGTTCAACAAAGGAGACATCATCGATCTTCATTCCCGCTTTTGACAGTGCCTTTTGCGAGGCAATTTTGGCTGAATCAAGACCGTACATGGATTTCCTGCTGTGTACTGCAAGATAATCCTGTGCATCAGCTGAACTTAGTATCCTGATTCCGTCGAGCTTGTTCTTCTTCATATATTTCTCTGAAGCAACGAGAATTGCAGCTGCCCCGTCTGTTATCGGGCTGCAATCCATAAGATTCAACGGTTCAGCCACGGGTGTTGAGTTCATGGCCTGTTCTATCGTTATCTTGTTTCTGTAGTGAGCATCAGGATTTTTGGAGGCATTAAGGTGATCATTTACAGAGATCATGGCCAGTGCTTCCTTGTCCACTTTGAAATCAGCCATATATTTCCTTGCGGTTATTGCAGCAAGAGCGGCCGGGGTTCCACCGAAGAATGCTTCCCATTCCCTGTCGAGCACGGAGCTTGTAAGGTCAAGTGTTTCTGAACCATAGACGTCGGTCATTTTCTCCACTCCTCCAACCATCACAAGATCGTACTCCCCTGATTTCACAGCAAGGTATGCCTGCCTGACCGCAGCTCCTCCAGACGCTGTGGATGCCTCTATCCTGATTGCAGGTATGTGATTTTCGGCGATTCCTGAAAAATCAGAAAGCAACGCACCAATATTTTCCTGGCCGTTGATTATGCCTGCGAGGGAATTGCTTCCGTATAACACTTCAACATCGCGTGAATATATGCCTGCATTTTCCACAGCCCTTAATCCTGCCTCCACGGCCAGCTCCCTGAGGGACTTTTCCCATAACTCACCAAACTTTGTCTCTCCTGCACCTATTATGTAAGCATCACTCAATACCGTCACCAACTATGATCTTCTTTTTAAATTTCGCGTAAACAGCGTAATCCAGCCACCTGACTTTGCTCAGCATCTCCTTGATCGTTGGAGCTGCATGTCTGTCCATATTTTCTATCATATCGGTAACTGTTATGTCGAAAGCATCCGACCCAGCTCCTGAACCAAAAGACACTGCGAGTATCCTGTCTCCCGGTTTCGCAATATCAAGAACTGCCGAAAGGCCAGTCATCGTTGAACCGGAATATGTATTTCCTATGATGGGGGTCAGCAACCCGTCTTTATACTGCGCTTCCTCAAATCCAAGTGTTTTGGCAGCCCTGGTAGGGAACTTTCCGTTAGGCTGATGGAATATAACGTAATCATAATCCGAAGGCTTTGAACCAACTTTTTCCATCATTAGCTTGGCAGCTGAAATAACGTGTCGGAAATATGCAGGTTCGCCTGTAAATCGCTCACCATGGCTGGGATATGGCTGTCCTTCCCTTCTCCAGAAATCCGGAGTGTCTGAAGTTACAGATATCGTAGCATTTATTTCGGCAATTACATTTTCTCTTCCTATTATGAACGCAGTCCCTCCAGCGGATGCCGTGTATTCCAAAACGTCTCCCGGAGCGCCCTGCGATGTATCGGCTCCTATGGCCATTCCGTATTCTATCATGCCAGAATCTACCATACCCTTAACGTTCTGCATTCCAGCCGTGCCCGCTTTGCAAGCAAATTCGTAATCTGCCGAGAACAGGGCAAAATCTAAGCCTATTGCAGAGGCAACTATTGTTGCAGTGGGCTTCACCGCGTAAGGATGTGATTCTGATCCAACGTAGATCGCCCCAATAGTCTTTGGATCGAGGTGTTTCCTTTTTAACGCATTTCTTGCGGCTTCCACAGATATCGTTGCGACGTCTTCATCCGGAGCCGGAACTGATTTACTTAAAATGTATATCCCATTTTTTATGGCGTCTACGTCTTCTCCCCATACCCTGGCTATCTCTTCTGGTTTGATTCTATACCTTGGTACGTAGGAACCGTAGCTAACTATACCAGACATTAATACACCGGATATCTACAGATTGACCTGATATATAAAAATTCACGAAATTCGATTAGGCGATTGCCGATGTGCTGCCGTCAACCCTGATTTGTGGAGTCTCTGTTGAGACAATGTTTAATCGTACTTGCCTTTTCATTCAGTCACCATGTAGCAATCCGAGAATGTATAATGCAGGCAATACTATTTATATATTTTTTTAATGACCTGTTTATAAAGGTGGTCTCTGATGGCCGATCTGAATCCTAATGAAAAGAAAGTATATGATGCCATAAAGAAGCTGGGAGCTATTTCCGAGGACAAGGTAAAATCTGCTGATGACATAATGAAATCAGCTGCAGTTGGCAAAGCGATTGTTACTTCTTCGCTACAGACCCTGGCAACTAAAGGCTATGTTAAAAGAGTTGCAAGATCAAAGAGCGCAGGATATTACGTACTTAAGTGAGACCTTTTCTTGTGGTCTCCACCAATTAGATACGTTTATATTTTTCGTTTACATATTTTAACTATATCGAAGCCCTGTAAGTGATTCACTACATAACTATGTAGGATGTAACCCATATATAGGGGCTGCACGATGAAAGAGCGGAATAAAAAATGACCACATTGGTCCTGAATGTCGACAGAGATAACGATTATGGAGAAAAGGCCGGAATAGCAGGCCCCATAGTAGGTTACGAGGCATGTTACAATGCCGCTCTGAAACTTATCTCTGCTGATCCAGAGGATTCTGATGCAAATGCTTTATTCGGAGGCATCAGGCACTATGCCGATCTCATGAAGCAGGGTATCCCTGCAGAAATCGCTCTGATTACCGGAGACATGGATGTGGGGCAGGTCTCTGATGAGATAATAGGGAAACAGCTCGACCTTCTTCTCTCAGGCAATGAATTTGAAGATGTAATATTAGTGACAGACGGAGCGGAAGACGATTACATTGTTCCACTTATCATCTCCAGAAAAAAAATCAGGTATGTCAAGCATATAATCGTGAGGCATAATCAGAACATAGAATCGCTATATTATTACATAGTTA
>JAJZOT010000244.1 GCA_021847855.1 Thermoplasmata archaeon
ATAATGAATCCGTTATGCGCCTATTCCAGCGATTTTTCGAGGGTTTCAATTTCTGCCGGTGTCATTCTCCACCCTATGGATCCGGCATTTTCCCTAACGTGATCGGGATCCGAGGCCCTGGGTATCGGAAACACGAAATCATATTTGCTCAGGAACCAGTTAAGAACGATCTGTGGCACAGTTTTTCCGCCATGAATTTCCTCTATTTTCTTAAAGATGGGCTTATTGTCTATTCTGCCTGAGGACAGTTTTCCATGCCCAAGGGGGTAATAAGCTAAGACTGAGATATTGTTATCCTTGCAGAAAGGAATAAGATCTCGCTCTATCTCTCTCCTTATTAAACTGAAATGCATTTGTGTGGAAACTATTTCATATTTCTTCAACGCGTCCATCGCCTCCCTCATCTGTGCAAGATTGAAATTGCTTATTCCAATGTGTCTGATTTTACCCTGATCTACAAGTTCTTCCATGGCCCCCATGGTTTCCTTGATAGCGATCTTTCTGCTTGGAAAATGCAACTGATAAAGATCAATTTGTTTCAGTCCCAGATTCCTGAGACTCCGTTCGCATGATTTCTTTATCTTATCATTGCTGAAGTGTGTTGGCCAAACCTTTGTGGCTATGAACAACTCTTCTCTGTCAAATCCGCTAATGGCACGAGATATCAAGTTTTCAGTACCATATATTTCTGCTGTATCTATGAGGTTCAGTCCGCTTTCAATTCCCGCCCTTATCGCACTGATGTGCTTCTCTGCGTTTGGGGTAATTTTCAGTAATTTGGATGAAACTAACCATCCGGGATCATAATACGTTCCCATTCCAACGGGAGAAATTTCAGAATCTGTCTTTCCCAGTCTAACTCTCACTGACATTTTTTATTATGTGATTCATCCTTAAAATTCTATGCAGTATTGAACCGTCATGTATCGAAACAAAGAAAAATCAACAACTGAATCAATATATGGCAGTATATTGTTAAATTTATCACAATAATTATTAATATTGTTAGTAAAGTGACAAACAATATATATTTGTTAATGATTTTCCAGTATGGCAATTACAAGGAAACGAAGGGGAAGCGTTGAGGAATCCGTTCGGGACTACTTAAAATTACATCCTGAGACTTACTCATTTCTGAAAGGCCGCGTTGTAAACGTGAGCAAACTGGCAAGGGATATTAAGGGCAAATACCCGGATTTCAATATTTCCAGCATAAGATACTCACTAAACAAATTTATGGAGGAATCCTCGGACGGGAGAACTGACCTCACCTATGTTGAGGAACTGTTGATGCAGAGTAAGGTCACATTACAGGACAAAATTACTGTACTTATGTCAGTTAAACCGCTGAACGTAAACTACATTTCTGCTACGTACTTGACTGATTCCGTGGTTTACATTGTTGACGAACTCAAAAATGGCAAATTACCACTGGGAAACCAGGTCACTGTGGAAAGAGACGTGAGTGCGATTCATATATTTTCCCCAAAAGAAATCGAGAGAGTCCCGGGGTTTGTTATGAGGATAACTGAACGTCTCTACTCTTCTGGAATAAATGTGCTACAATTGATATCGTGTTCCAATGAGACAATAATTGTCATAAGAAGGAGTGATGGAGTAAGGGCGTACGAGACTCTGGTACTGTCATGATAAGCCGTCTCCTCAGATATTAATCCTGGAAAATTTGATGAGATCGCTGATTGCAGTGAATGCTTCTCCTGCATCGTGGTCCTTCACGACTATAATGGCATCCGTATAGCTGTTGGTTGTTTCTTCAACGTTTATTCCGGCCATTGCAAGTCTTTCATATATTGAAACAAGAAAACCAGGTGTTTCTATGACGGATTCCGGACTCAGGATATGCATAACGGCAACTGATCTTCTGTTATCTATGATGTTCCGGTTCAGGTTACGCGGTAACCCGTCATAAATGCGTTCTTCCAATATTATTGTGGTATGCTGCATACCTATTGACATGTACGCAGTATCCTTGACAAATTCATCACTCATGGCATCAAGAAATTCTTTGATGTAGGCGTTCGGTATAACTATTTTGACCATCCCGGTCGTTAATTTTATAGAACTCTGGGCAAGTACTCTCTTGATTCCTGGCTCAAAGTTTGTTGAGAAGTCACGGTTTCGTTTCAGGGCGGACATCAAAGCCTCCTGATTCAGTTTTTTTCCCAACCTGGATTCTACCATAGGCAGAAGAGTTCTAGTCACTGCACTGAGATTGGCATACCCCTTCTTCAACGATATGGATAGAAAGATATCACGTTCCAGAATTTCTTTTACAAGTTGATTTACACTGAGGTTATTCTTCTCTATTTTGTGCATTTTTGAACAGGATTGGTCACAAGCTATTAATAGTTGCTAATGATTTTCGAACAATTCTCAGGCAATCAATAGAGATACTTGCCAGAGAATATGACATAGGTGTAAAAAATGAAGATAGAATGCAACACGTGCGGAGGACAAATATCTACTCCTGATGACTCCATAGTCGGAGAACTCGTTGGATGCAAAGACTGCGGTGTGGAATACGAAATAGTTTCCGTAAACGGCAATCAGATACAACTTCAGGCTGCAGAGAGCATCAAAGAGGACTGGGGAGAATAAACCATAAACTTTCCCTTCTTACGATAATTTGTTTTAAGTTTTACACTGTTTTAAAGGAGCATTAGATTTTTGTGATTAAGGTCGGCATTGTTGGTTCATCTGGATATGCTGGTGGTGAGGCTCTTCGAATACTGCTTCAGCACAGGGATGTTGAAGTCTCAGTGGTGACTTCCAAGAAATATGCTGGGAAACAGGTATTCAAAGTACACACTAACCTGAAAGGTTTCACCGACCTGAAGTATTCCGATAAGAGCCCACTGGATGTGGCTTCAGAAGTGGATGTTATGTTTCTGGCAGTTCCACACGGCGAATCTGTCAAGATCACTCCAAAAATACTTGAACAGGGAACACGCGTGGTGGATATGAGCGCAGATTTCAGGTTAAAGAATCCAGAAGATTATCCTAAATGGTACGGGTGGGAACACACTGCACCTGATCTCCTTTCAAAATTCACGTATGGTCTCGCCGAGATACACAGGGAAGAGTTGAAATCGGCGAAAAATATTGCAAGCCCTGGTTGCACAGCATGCTGTTCCATCTACGGTCTTGCCCCATTTGCCAAGGCAGGAATGCTGAACGGAACTGCCATAATAGATGTGAAAACAGGATCTTCCGCATCAGGCAGCAGTGTTTCCCTGGCATCCAATTTCTCCGAGCATGCGAACTCCGTTAGGATTTACAAACCCTGGGGTCACAGGCACATCGCTGAGATTGAGCAGGAACTTTCATACGTTTCCGGCAAGAAACAGAAGGCTACAATGTCTGCCCATTCCGTTAACATGGTTCGCGGAATACTGGCCACTTCGAGCTTCTTTACCGAAGAGGAAGTAGTGGAGGCAAAAGTATGGGGGGCAATGAGGGCAATGTACAAAGACGAACCATTTGTCAGGTATATAATGGATAAAAGCGGGGTTTTCAGGTACCCGGATCCCAAGATTGTGGCTGGATCCAACTTCGTCGACATCGGGTTTGAATATGATAAACATGCAAACAGGATGATCAGTATATCTGCAATAGACAACCTCATCAAGGGAGCTGCCGGAAACGCCGTGCAGTCGATGAATATCATGATGGGTTTCAAGGAAACAGAAGGCCTTATGCAGGCACCATTCCATCCAATGTGATGAAATATGCTTACGGTTGTAAAATTTGGTGGAAGCATACTTGCACACGGTGTTCCCGATTCACTGATTGTTGATATTGCAAAATTGAATCCTGAGAAGGCCG
>JAJZOT010000245.1 GCA_021847855.1 Thermoplasmata archaeon
AATTGACCAGAAGGGAAAGGGACTGCCTGATTGCGGTAGTTGAAAACTTAGACGGCAGGTTTCCGATAAAACTGGTAAATCTTTCAAAAATTTTAGGTGGAAAACCACCGACAATCCTTGAGATAGTGCGGAGATTGCAGAGAAAGGATCTTCTTATTGACAATTCAGGAATGATCCTTCCGACAGAAAAAGGATATGAAACATGTTCAAGGATTCTCGAGGCACACAGGATCCTGGAATGCTTGGTGACAAGAGGAAGGAAGTCAAAGGACGAAGCGTGCAGAGAGGTAAGTGATTACGACTATCTGGTCAGCCACAAAACTATACATGAAGTGTGGGCTCTCCTTGGTAACCCGCAGAAATGCCCTCATGGCAAGGCAATAGAAATCGAGCAGCCCTGAATAATCCACCTGTATTTTGCAGGGTAGGCATCAGCGGAATCGCAAGGTACCGCCAGATGGGCTTCCGGGTTGTTTTGGTCTCTCCAGCAATGAGTAAAGCGAAAGTGAATTTCTCCCTCTTTTATCCGGTTCCTTAAGCCTTGCGAATAAGAAAGAAGAAAGGAATCTTCCTCCAAATACAATCGAATAAGAGAAAATCAAAGCTTCTTTAAGGGGAAAGAAAGAGAGCATTTCCTGCAGCAGGTACCCGCCAATCAGGGCCCCAATCAGGTATATGACACCATTGAAACCATTTATGATGGATAGATACTGGGCTTTCTTTTCTTTAGGTATTACATCCAGGAGATATGAATTCATGACAACGTTCTGTATGGAACCGAGGAATCCGCTATATATCTCTAATATAACAAATTCTGTAAAATTCGAGAAGAAGGCATAAAGCAGGGGGATTGCACTGAGCATGATCCTGTTTAGGAATATCAGCGGCGGCCTGTTAGTTCTGTCTGTAATTTTTCCGAGGAAATATTGAATGACAACGCTGGTCGCTAATGATGCAATTGTAAGGTACGCCACAACGGTTAGATTGTAGTGCATGACAGAAACTATTGTTATCGGGAACATGGGCCATGCCATAGACCAGAAAATCCCCTGGACATTTGTTGCCATGAAATATTTGTAAAAAAGCGGGTTTTCCTTCAACTTCGAAAGGGATTCCCTAAGGTTCGATGGTGCAACCTCAACTCCTCTTTTTTCCTCAAGCGATCCCATCAGGAGACCTGAAATTACGTATGAGCCGGCGGCAGCAAAGAAAGGTATGATTATATCACTCCTGACAGCGCCGGTAAAAAGGAATGTCATCACTATAAGAGACAGTATAGTTCCAATTGAGCTTAATATATTTATAATTGCCAGAAACCTTCCCCTTACCGAGGAATCTGTCTGGTCAGCTATCAGCGAAAACCAGTTTACTGTTATAAGGGATGCAAACAGAGAGATTGATGCATATACAACTATCAGCTCTATAGGAGTGTTGATTACACCCATCATATACCACAGGAAAGCCAGTATCGCGCTTCCTATTACCAGAAAAGGTCTGCGCTTTCCCACCCGGTCACTTAACTTCCCCCAGAGAAGCTGTCCACCATTGGAGACGGCATTTGATGAGGACTGTAGCCAGCCCATCAGGACTGCTGATGCCCCAAGATAGACACCGTAAACGCCCACAAACGAGCTTGCGGCGGTTGCACCTGCGGCCACGACAAAAGATCTTATGGAAATCAGGGTCTTGTTAAGCATTTAAATTATAACGCCGTGAGTTTAATTGAGTGGAAAAATGTTTCTAATTTCTATGTCGGGTTTTATCACGAGTTTCCTTATCCCAGCTGGAGCACGTCCTATAATCATCGGGGAAACAACATTTTTTATTCTTGTTTATTATCAATGGGAATGGCTTATCTGTTATACCCTGATATTTTCAGGAAGAAGTTAGCGTTCACTTCAGAGGATAATTTATGGATTTATGACAGATCCGATAAATCCTGCAGGCTGGTCCTCTCAAACTTCGGCACAATTACGCACCCAAGGTTTTCACCCGACGGAAAGAAAATTGCATTCAGGTGCACCAAGGGTTCAGACACACCTGTTTCTGAGGTATATATAATATCAGAAGACTCCTCTGAACTGAAGAGGATAACATATTTTGGAACAGGAATGACCGATGTCGTATGCTGGAAGGATAATCACAGACTCGTTGTAATTTCAGACGAGGGTTCACCGTTCACCAGAGAAACAATCTCCTATCTCTTCGATACGGAAGATCTTTCGTATGAGCCAATGAACCTGGGTCCAGCATCTGCCATCTTATATTCGGAACATGGCACATTTCTTGTCAGGGGTCTTCAGGACTTAAATTACTGGAAACACTACAAGGGTGGCTTACGTGGTAAGGTTTATTTTGACAGGGGAAACAAGGGTGATTTCAAACTGTTCCTCCAGATTGATTACACTGTTGATTCGCCAGTTTATTTGAAAAACAGGTTATATTTCCTGACTGATACCGACGGTACCTCCAACGTTTATTCAGTCAACCTGGATGGAAAGGATATGAAACAGCACACTAAATTCAGTGATTTTTATGTGCGAAACTTGAGGGGCGATGGCAGCCTGCTGACATTCCACAAAGGCGGGGAGATCTTCCTGCTGGATCCCAAGAATGATAAGGTTGAAAAATGCCCTATATCACCCCCACTGACCAACAACCTCAAAGATAGAAGGTTCATTGAAAATGACAAATTTATAGAGATGTTCCAGATTTCACCGAATGGACAGGATTCTGCATTTGTAATCAGGGGACAGGCCTTCAGGATGAATCCCAACGCAGGACCGGTGGAAAAGATCAATGCCGATCTAAAAGGAAGAACCAGGCTGGTTAATTTCAGCCCTGATGGCAAATCGGTTTACTTCGTCAACGACGCCGGGGGTGAAGACGAAATATATGTTTCTGGAATTGAAGGAAAGGTTAAGAAAATTCTTGGAAATTTTGGAACTTTAGAAGGGCTATTCCCATCACCCGACGGCAGGAAATTAGCGGTTTCAAACAACAGAAACCAATTCGGAATACTGGATGTAAAATCCGGAAAGTTTGATTTCGTTGATGAAAACAAATTCGGTATTATAGACGAGGCTACCTGGCACCCATCCGGAAACTATGTCGCAATCTCCTACCCCGGTAATGGCTCGCTTAGTCATATTGAGATCGTGAATGCAAAGACAGGGAAGAAAACGACTGCAACTTCACAGGGCTCGATTGACTATTCGCCATCATTCGATTCCACGGGGAAATACATGTATTACCTCTCCGAAAGAGCACTGGATCCTGTCTACGACAAGATCGTTTTCGATCTCGGGTTTCCAAAGGCAGCCAAACCACATGTGATTACGCTTGATAAAAACGAGCCCGACCCTGTCTGGGCCAGGCAGATGGATGAAAGAACCGATGAAGGTGGAAAATCCGTCTCCGATATAGATCTGGGCGATCTTACAAATAGATCCAGTGAACTTCCCGTCAATGTCGAGGAATACCACAGGATTGTTGGTCTTTCCGATTCGGCCCTTCTGCTGAAATTCCCGGTTGAGGGCGTGATGAAGCAGCAGAACGGCGGGCCAAGGTCAGATGGTAGCCTGGTACATTTTGATCTAAAAACAGGGAAGGAAAAGACCATTTTCACCCGGATATCTGATTTCAAGGTATCCAAAGACGAAAAGAAGATAATGTTACGACGGGAGAACCACTTTACAGTTGAAAACCTTAGCTCAGCGCTGAAGAATCATGTCACCTCAGGTGATTCTAAAGAGGAAAAGGAGGGAAGGACAGAGATAGACCTGAAGAGAATAAAGTGTGATAT
>JAJZOT010000246.1 GCA_021847855.1 Thermoplasmata archaeon
ACAATTCATCATTCACATCCAATAGGTCAGGTTTCACACATGTGAACGTGAATATTGTGTGAGTTCCGGACCACAATTACCGGATAGGGGAAATCCGGACAAGCCATGGAGTAGGGAACCTGTTGAGGACTACCATATACTTCTTGGGGTTCCTGCATCGCCTGGGTGTATAACTGAAGGATATAACATCGAGGATGCCATATCCAATACAAAAGAGGCAACAGAACTGTTTATAGAAACGCTTAATGATATTGGGAAGTCCATACCTGAAGATATGCCGGTATCAGATATTGGGAGAGTTTAATTCAATGTCTAGACTGTCTGTTGTTAAGGGATTGTAGCTACAATTTTATAGATCGCAACCTGACAAGAAATCTACAGGAAAAAACCTTATACATCTGTTATGTATGATTTGTCAATGAAATATACAGTTATTCTTGAAAAGGACGAAGCAGGATTTTATGTTGTCAACGTACCTGCACTTCCTGGATGTTTCACACAGGGTAAAACAAAAGAAGAAGCTCTTGAGAATGCCAAAGAAGCCATAGAATCGTATATAGGTTCTCTTAAGAAACATAAAGAGCCCATTCCTGAAGATGTTGGAGAGGAAGTAATACTGGATGCCTAAGCTTCCTGTATTGTCAGGGAAAGTTGTCATAAAGGCCCTCGCCAAGGTAGGTTACGATTTTGACCTCCGAACCGGAAGCCACATTACACTCGTAAACACTTCTGGAAAGAAGATTACTATTCCCAACCACAGAGAATTGGGAGCTGGTATTTTGAGGGCAATAATCAAGCAATCAGGTCTCACAGTGGATGAATTCCTGAAGTTCCTCTGAACTGAACATGAAAATACCATTTGGTATATCTCAATGGAGAGCATTGGATTCGCAAAAATAGCATGTGTTATATTGTCGCAATAGCATTATGGATTTCTTTGGCCACGTTTCGGTCTCTGGATGCTAAGTATGATTTGTATAGCTATATCCCAAGGATTCATTGCCCTCATACTGCACACTGAGGAAATGTGAAAACCTCCATATAATAAAATCAAATGATAAATTGAGCCGGGCGAAAAGTGTGGGGTTGACGTGGTAGAAGTTTTGTATCGTATTGGCCTGATGTCCGGGATCTTCTCGACTTTCCTCAGGATCGGGATAATATGATTCATCAACCGCCATACTTTTTACTTCCAAGAGAGCTGAGGTATCATCCTAAAGGGCCTAAGGCATCGGATTAAGATTTTCTTTTCAACATCGTAATCTAAAGGATTTTCTGACGGTTCGGTAATTGACGGTTATAATACAGAATTATAATGGAATATTTGTACCAGGAATTGTGGCGAGAATTTGTGGACCACAATTGACATTAAACCATCAGGAAAAAACCTTATACGTTTGTTATACATTATTCCATGATGAAATATACCGTTATCCTTGAAGAAGGAGAGGATGGATACATAGTGGCACATGTGCCAGCCCTGAAGGGATGTCACACTCAGGGGAAGACCAAGGAGGATGCCATGACCAATGCAAGAGAAGCTATAGAAGCGTACCTTGGGTCACTCAGGAAGCACAATGAGCCATTACCAAAAGACGTTGATGTTGAAGTTGTTATTGATGCCTAAGCTGCCCTTAGTCTCAGGAAAGAAAGTCATCAAGGCACTTGCGAGAGTGGGTTATCTCCCGGATCATCAGGTCGGCAGTCATATTATCCTGAGTAACAGCAACGGAGACAAGATAAGCGTTCCGAATCATGCCGAACTTGACCGTGGAACCCTGAAATCCATTTTGAATGATGCTGACCTCACAGTGGATGAATTCCTGAAGCCCCTCTAAACTGAACATGAAAATACAATTGGTATATCTCAATGGAAAGTCCTGGAATCGTAAAAAAAGCATGTGTTAAATTGTGGCAATGGCATCACGGATTTCTTTAGACTCGAAGAGGTCTCTGAAGTTTTGCTAAAATTTAGTACCCCTATATCCCAAGGATTCATTGTCCTCATACTGCACAGTGAAGAAATGTGAAAACCACAATATACAAAAATTGAATAATAAATAGGGCCGAGAGAAAAGTGTTTATTTGACCTGGCGGATGCTTTGTATTTAGTTTGCCTGACGTCCCGTTTCTTCTCGATTCTCCTCGGGATAATATAATTCATCAATCACCCAAACCAATCCCTCCTAGGAGACACAAATTCGCAATTGAGCGCATGAAGAACAAGGTTATTATTTCTAACGCAACACTGAAATGTGTAAAGGGCTTGATGTTTCTCCAATTGAATGCGACAATTCAGTGCTATAATAGAATATGTGTGAGGATGGATCTGCCCTGAAATTTTTCGGAATTCATCAAAGTGTAAAAATGATTTTAGGAAAAAGGCGTATCAGAGCAAACTTTCTGGAAAACTTCTGAATTGCATGAAATGTGCCCGCAATTTTGTAGATCGCAACCTGAGAGGAAACTATCAGGAAAAAGACTTTAACGCAGTTAGGTATGGTATTTTATGAAATACACCATAATACTTGAACCCCAAGAGGAAGGGGGCTATACAGTAACCGTGCCTGCACTTCCAGGATGCATATCTGAAGGGGACGCAAAGGAAGAAGCCATTGAGAATATTAAAGATGCCATTTCTGGATATATAGAGAGCCTAAAAAAGCATGGAGAACCCATTCCAGTGGAAGTATCCGTGGAAGTACCATTAGATGCCTAAGCTTCCTGTCATTTCCGGCATATAGGCAGTCAAGGCTCTGACAAGGGCCCGTTTCTTCATAAATCATGAGACGGGAAGCCACAAAATTGTGAGAAAAGAGTGAAGTAAACTACTTTTGCATTTCCAAATCTAAATTACGCGTTGTCCTAAGCTTGTACAGCAGAACTGATAAATGAATGTTACACTTTTGTAGGCATTTTCTATACAACAGAGCAAAAGTTTAATTCATGTTAACACATGGATCATTGATGCTGATCAGTGACATTGACAGAAGACTCGACATGAGACTTGTTATTAAAGTCAGGCAGGACACCGAACTGTTCAATGCTACATCGGACCTTGGGATAAAGCTTCCCACGTACGTTTACGGTGTTGACGGTTCAGCATGGATCAGTACGTATTTCCCTAAAGACCTGAAGGGAAACAGTATGATGTTGATATTGAACAGATTCAATGCTGCAACCAGGGAAGATTCCTATGTTGTGGATTCTAGGATAAACAACGTGAAGGATCTTGCAATAATTGGAAAACTCATAGATCTCCCCTCATTTGTGATCAACAGGGCTGATATGTACAGGGGGTTTCTCAACATATATTCGAGATTTCACAGCAGCCAGATTGATGCGGTATCAGATCTGCTTGCGCAATACACATCTGATTCTGATAATGCAAGGGTGGAGTGGCTTGGCCCAAGCCCTGGAGTAATGAAGGTAATGGATATAATCAACTCTGAATATCCACTGTCGGTTGTCTCGTACGAATTTAGCATGGATAATGAAGATGAGAACATAATTGCCCTTGCAAATGAACCAGGAGTTATTGGAGAATTGAAGAACAGCGAAAACAGGGAGAGTTGCCTGAAGCTCATCGTCTATTCAGATCACCCTATATCCAATCCAATCAAGGGTCTTGAACCCATATCTCTCCATGATCATCTATATGAATTCAGGTTTTCCAGCTCATTTGTGACATCGGTAAGGGATGCTGCAAACGCAGAACACATAATGAGGCTCAGATATTTTCTCAAACCGGTAGATGGAAAGCTTAGGATTAATGTTTTCCTTCCTACATCAACCAT
>JAJZOT010000247.1 GCA_021847855.1 Thermoplasmata archaeon
CTATGATCAACATTAATGACGAGAAGATGTCGAAGTCACTCAAGAACTACGTTAAAATTAGAGATGTCCTTGTGGATTATTTACCGGAAGAACTAAGGTATGCACTCCTTAATGCCCAGTTCAAGACCTCCATTAATTTTTCCCCTGAGATTCTGCAGGAAGCAAGACAGAACGTGAGCCAGATCTCCATTCTTTACAGAAAGTTAAGTCTCAGAGGCCAGAAATATAAAAATTACCGCGGAGAAAACGCGAAAATAAAGATACTTGAGGACATAATTGATAAGAATTTTGATTTCAGACAGTTATTCACTGAGGTTTTGTCCATGGTTGGAGAGTGGAACCGGAATCTGGATCTCATGAGCGAGTCGGAAGTTGCTGAAGCATTGCAGACCTTTTATTGGCTTGATTCGTTCACGAATATAGTCAAAAGAGGAGATGAAACGTCTTTCGTCAAAGGAACAGTAGACATTCTGCTATCCCTCAGAAAAGAACTGAGATCAAAAAAAGAGTTCAGGATTGCGGATGGAATACGTGCAAACCTAAAGGATCTTGGAATTTATATTGAAGATAAGGGAGAAGAGACCATCTGGTGGACTTCAGAAGAAAAGGGAAGTGAAAAGAATTGAGAAGCGCAGTAATAGTTATTGACATGGTAAATGATTTTGTAAACGGAGTTTTCGGATCGGAGGAAGCGGTGGATCTGGCAAAAAAATTTCCATCTTTCCTGGAAAAAATTGGGGATTCCGCTGAAATTATATTCACGCTTGACACCCATATAAACTTTGACCCGGAATTCAAAGTGTGGGGAGAGCACTGCCTCATTGGCACTAAAGCTTCTGAACTGGTAGATGAATTGAGGGGAGTTGAAGGTTATAAAATCACGAAAAGACATTATGATGCGTTTTTTGACACTGATCTGGATGGATACCTCAGAGCAAGGGGCGTTAACAGGATATTTCTATCCGGCGTAAGTACAGATATATGCGTGCTTCACACTGCAGCGGGAGCTTTTTTCAGGCATTACGATGTATCAATAATAAAGGATTTCTGTGCTGCTATTGATCCTGCAAAGCACGAAGAGGCACTCTCATTTATCAAGAGAAATTATGGCAGCAACATCATCACCTCGATCGAAGCTCTGGAGGTAATTTAATTTGGTCCACAAATTTAATTCGGCAACTGAAGCGGAAATACTGGATGGGAGGACTTCCGACGTTTATTTTGAACGAAGCCTGAATGCGGCTTCTAGTGTTGATTATGAAGGAAAAGTTGTGTCGGAATTCACTGTGTCAGGTCCTCTCGATACATGGGTTAACTTCAGTGGCCTCGATGAAGTGATCTCAATCCTGAAAGATAAGCCGGTTAATCTTTACGCCATCCCAGAAGGTACCATTGTTAATCCCAGGGATTCAAAAGGAATCCCGGTTCCATTTATGCGTATCGAAGGCGAATACGAAGCATTTGGGAGGCTGGAGACTGCCATGATTGGATTTTTGTGCCAGTCTTCCGGAATATCCACCTACTCGTCTAGAATACGTTTAATTCTCAAGGAAACGCCATTCTATTCCTTCGGTATCAGGAGGATGCATCCTGCAATATCCCCAATGGTTGACAGGGCTGCATATATCGGCGGTGCCAATGGAGTTTCCGGCATACTTGGAGCCGAACTTATTGGCGAGCAACCAGTCGGAACAATGCCACACTCCATTGCACTTCTCATGGGTGATGACAAGGCGTGGCAGGTTACTGTTGAAAAGGCTGGTAAAAACGGTGTCAAAACCGTCCTGATTGACACCTTTATGGATGAAAAATTCGCTGCGCTTAAAGTAGCCTCAATGTTTCCGGATCTTGATTACATAAGACTTGACACACCGTCTTCCCGAAGGGGGAACTTCGCGAATCTTATTCGTGAAGTTCGTTGGGAACTCGATCTAAGGTCTCATCAAAATATCAAGATCATGGTTTCTGGTGGCCTTAAGCTAGAAGACCTCCAAAATCTTAAGGAGGCTGGTGCTCAAGCCTTTGGTATCGGCACATCCATGACATTGCATCCCTTTGATTTCTCCATGGATATAGTGGAGATAAATGGAACTCCATTGACTAAACGCGGAAAATTCTCCGGCTCAAAGAATATACTCCGCTGCGAAAGGTGCATGAAACTAAGAACAGTTCCAGCGAGTGTTGCCGAAGGCTCTTGCGAGTGCGGAGGTTCCATGATAAACCTGCTGAGACAGTTTCTTAGAAACGGAAAAATGCTGGGCAATTATGACACCCCACGGCAGATAAGGGAAAGAACAATGACGGAACTTGAGTCACTTCAGGCAGATCGCTAACCATTCTTCAGCCTGTCTTCCAGGAATTGCCTGAGAACTACTGCGTTGTTGTTCTCCTCATCTTTGGCAGAGTAAAGCAGGGTTACATCTCCTTCCCTACTATGAAAAAGTTATACCCGATCGTGGTTTCACGACGGTGGAATCACGTGATCCGGAAGAGGGCTGCCGATCCTCCCTTTGAGACACAGGAAACTGTGATCCCGTTCATACAGGTTGGCAGCCTTACGGATCAAATACAGTGCCCCTCAATAGAGGGACGGATAGTAGATTGTTGACCCGATATCTTCCGGAAAATACCATAGAGAGGTGATATATATAGCAATTGGAATGGACGTTCACAAGAACAGCATAACAGCATGCGTGATGAATAACGAGAAAAAGGTGTTGAAGACATTTAAATTTGACACCGATGAGAGAGAGCTTGAGAAGATTGTGGGTGAATACGGGAACGAGAGCATCCTGATTGAATCCTCCACGTCGGGCAAATACGTTGCAAGGTTCCTCAGGGATCATGGGATTGACGTGCATCTCGCCAATCCGAAGAAGCTCTCGGTTGTATCGAAATCCCACAAGAAGACTGACAGGAACGACAGCATAGAACTCGCAAAGCTCATGGTGGACGGTGATTTCTACGAATCCTACCTGCCCACAAAGGACGTGGACGAGATCAGGACCCTGGTGAGATACAGGAAATCACTGGGGGAGGAGAATACCATGATCAAGAACAAGGTCCATGCAATCCTCTCCCTTCATGGAATAAGGGATCAGTACTCGGACATATTCGGCAGCAGGTCCCTTTCTCTCATAAAGACCAGGATATCCGATCTCCCGGAATCTGCCAGGGTGGTCATGCTCGATCTTCTGGAAAGGCACAGGGACATGAAGGGCAGGAAAGAGAAGATAGAGGGAATTCTGTCGGCATCCGGAAGGGAGATAAAAGAGGTCAGGCTGCTGATGTCCATCCCTGGAATAGATATATATTCCGCAATGGGAATATATTCAGAGATCGGGACCATAGAGAGATTCCCGAACATGTATAAGTTCGCATCCTACTGTGGCATTGTTCCCAGGGTCGATCAGAGCGGTACCGTGACACATTACGGAAGGATAACAAAGAATGGCCCGTCACTGCTGAGATTCTTCCTCGTGCTTGCAGTCCATACGCTGATCAAAATGTCCCCCCTATACAGGAAAAAATACCTTCGAATCATGAAGAGACGGAACAAGTTCGTTGCCATTGTTGCAGTTGCAAGAAGCCTGTCTACCGCCATATACTCAATGCTGAAGAACAACATTGAATTCAGCGAGGATTACATCGAACTGCACAGGAGGAAGATAAAGAGAATGGAATCAAACGCATCCAGGGTGAAACCGGTAAGTAACGAAGACGTGCAAACATTTATAGAAAACATGAGGATGAAGAGTATGTCGAGTTAACTTTTTCATTATACCTGTA
>JAJZOT010000248.1 GCA_021847855.1 Thermoplasmata archaeon
TGCTCTCCGGATCAAAACATGGGCTGTAGTCTCTAGAATTTCCAGTGGTTAAGATACTGGATTTATTTTCTGAGATGTCATAGACTTTTATGAGAGAACCCTGGTGTCCTCCAAGAAACTGTTTCCTTACGAGAAATGAATAAGCCAGCTTCCTGGAATCTGGTGACCACGATATGTCATCAAAGCGCCCTTCACTGTTTTCTTCCCTGAAAATCTCCTTGAATGTATTGGCATCAAGTATCATGATCTGGAACCGGTTATTGGCAATTGCTATCATCTTTCCATCCGGAGACGGGTAGATGCCTTCCAGAAGACCATAATCTGTCTCACACGTCCTTATATCAAACCCGGGGATTCCTCCCACGCATAGTTTTTCTGTCCCATGATTGAAATTGGCAAATGCAATCCTGTCATGCCCGAGAAACCTCATCAGCCTTACTCTCCCTTCGACTCTGAGTTTTACCTGTGTCTCAAGGTTTCTGTCACCGATGAAACCCTGGCCTCTTGAGACCACTGATATCATTTCACCGTTACTGTTCAGGTCGAATTCCTCCAGATATTTCCCTGTGTTCACAAAATGTTCCATGGTGCTGCTGAACCCAGTGTCCATGGATATTGGGACTTCTTCTACGCTGTCATCTTCGGGATTTAACAGATATATAGATCCGGCCATGGAGAACACAATGTTCCTGCCGTCTGAGTTGAGGTGTCTTGGGTAGTATCTGTCAAAAGCTGTATGGCGTTTGAGTTCTTTTCCATCAAGATCTGTGGAATAGATCTGACCGCTTCCTTCCTGGTCAGATACAAAATAGATCCTTTTCCTGCATATAACTGGGGATGAGACGTGAGTTTCGATGTTGAACAGCTTGTGGAAGTCTGATCCCGATTTCCCCTTCAGTATGTGACCTTTTGTACCTCCCCTGTACCCCTTCCAGTGTAACATGTCTATGGTGTTTCTTCCAAGGAATATATCCCCTTCATGGTAAATTATGTGTGATGCCTGACCCAGATTTAACGGGTGTAGAGATAGATCGGAAGTGTTCAGGGAATAGAGAAATGTCTGTGCAGTAAAAGGAGACAAAACGTCTGTGGATATTACAGGATTTCCCATTTCATCCCAACCTGCCATATCAGTATACATTCTTCTTGACGTGCTCTTTCCTGAGAGGTAGGTGAGTCTGTTGAGTTTACCAGACTTGAAATCGTACCCGTATATGTCAGCATATGATGCATCATTTCCCCGCATTACCCTAAAAACAAGTCTCTTTCCATCAGGGGAATATCTAACATTGTTTATCACGCCTATTCCTGAGGTGATTCTCTGTGCTTTTCCACCTTCTATTGAGACTTCCCATACGTCATTGTTTGAAACGAAGACCAACCTATCATTAAAAATATCAGGATTTAGCTTGAATCTTTCCATTTTACTGCAATGAATTGAGATATATTATTTTTGCACCATAGCATCCGAAGGTTGCGTCACATTGAGAATTCCTATCCAAAAACATTTGCATGAACCTGTTCATTCATTTCCTGAATCCTCTCATTGAACGGAGAGACTGCTTCTCATTTATATCAGAGACTTTAAGGTGTATTAACTTCATAATGATGTACTATATTTATTGGGCAGTTATAATAAATCTGATATACTGCAAATGTATAATAGAAAGTCCAGGGAGGTGTTTACGCATCTCCTGTCGTTTTCCTATGGAACAGTTCTCTTGGTTTTTAACCATCACCCCGTTGATATTCCCCCTGAGCAAATGGAACAAAAAGATCACCTATTCCAGAATTTCCTGATATTTATAGAGAATTTACAGTCCGTAACTCATTGTTCCTGTCACCAGGAATTCCACGTCATTCATCCATCGGCACTTCGTACGAAGAACCATTTCATAATGCCTGTTAATCTATGTTTCGTGTTAATTAAGGAAACCGGGAATTGTGTTTAAGGACAGAATCGCTGATCTTTTTAACTGTTGATCTTACAATTTTTTTGTCCTTTTTAATCAAGTTAAACTGCTATTAACCGTCTACATGCTTGCTTCCGAGAGAACCTCTTCCTCTTTCAAGATTGTTGATTTCATGATCCAGATCTCTTCTCGGTTTCCCTAACACAAAATTAGATACCCTGTAATCGAACACTGTTCATTTATGGCTTCTCCGTTAAGTAACAATTATATAGTATTTTTCTGATACGTGGGAGAATGAATCCTTATCTAATAGTTAGAAAAGTCATTCAGGATGCTATTCTTATTGTCCTCATGGCAGTTGTCCTGTTTGTGGTGTATAGACTGATGCCGGGAAATCCGGCTGAGTTATTACTTTTTGGAGCTAAGAAAGCAGGACTTTCCCCCCAGAGATTGGCCGCAGTGGAGGCCCAATTGGGCTTAGCGGGTGGAAAATGGAATTTTGCCAATTTCATAATCTATATGAGGGACATGTTCACTTTCAATTTTGGTTACGATTATTTTAGAAGTCTTTCCGTGTGGGCTATTATAGAGAGTGCCCTTCCGTTTACTTTACTACTCTTCGGATTCGCTGCCGTAGTTTCTTTCCTAATAGGAATTCCACTGGGTATACTTACTTCGTGGTTCAGAGGTACCAAGAAAGAAGGCTCACTGGTATCATCTGGAACTATACTGAACGCGATACCATTCTTTGTGCTTGCGGTTCTACTGATTGTTTACTTCGCCGCTAAATACCCTATTTTTCCCGTAAGATCAAGTTTTCCTCTAACATGGATAACACAGCCTTCTCTTCCACACATAGTGGGGATTATCCACTATATGGCACTACCAACTATAACGCTGGTTGTCATTGAAGCCGCCGGCCATCTGCTCACAACGAGAGCTGCGATGGTTGGGACATTAGGAGAGGACTTCATAATGACCGCTAAGGCAAAGGGAGTTACTCAAGGAAACATTATGTTCCACCACGCTGCAAGAAATGCAATGATTCCCATAAGCACCAGAATGGCTCTTGAATTTGCGTTGTTGATGAGTGGGGCTGTCATTGTAGAGATTATTTTTTCATGGCCTGGAATGGGTCATCTACTCTATAATGCAACTCTGACCCTTGACTACCCGCTTGCGGAAGGGGCTCTTTTTGTAATATCTCTTATTACAATAATCACTTATTCCATGGTTGATTTTATCCATGCGTGGCTAGATCCAAGAATTAGACTTTAGGTGAATACAATGGAAAATCGAGATGATAAATTAAGTTTAAATGAGATCAGGAAAAAAAGGCTACAGTTTAGATTGAGACAGTTAAGAAAGCAATGGAAGATCTTTTACAGATCCACCTATGGTAAGATTGGGTTTTACATTATCCTCGTGTTTGCGATAATATCCCTGATAGCCCCGTTAATTGAAGTCCACCATGACTCTCTTTCCTATGTTGCACCGGCCATAGACACCACAGCACCAAGTATTCTTGCATCCTCTACGGCATCATTTGGAGGTGCTGCGATGGTAAATGGTACTCCAATCACTCTTCAGGGGAGTGCCATAACAGGGTTAGGAAGCGATAATGTATACCTGCTAGGTTCCAATGGAGCTGTTTCCGCAATGGGTTTAGGCGCGTCTCAAGCATTGGCTAAAGGTAAGATTGCCAATATCTTTAATGTGACTGTAAATTCAACAGTTAGCCCACTTGGAATCAGTGTATTTACACTTAGTAAGGGGATAGACGTATATTCTGGAAGTCAAGCATTATCAAATTTTGTACTGGTGTCTACATCTTATGGGAATATAACTCTGGCATCCATATCTCAA
>JAJZOT010000249.1 GCA_021847855.1 Thermoplasmata archaeon
ATGAGTATATCAGGAAGATGATGAAATCAAAGGAACTCAGCGAATTCGCAGTGCTGAAGGAGCACAGGGGATCACTGATTTCACAGGCTGAACATACTGTAATGATACTCTCCGATGAAATAGTGGTTACTACTTCCTGAGTTTTGGTTCCAGATAATCAATTACATCTTTTAATACCGTTTGAATGGTCCTCGTCGCGTCAAAAGTTACCTTACCGTCCATGTCCAGGTTTCTATATATGTCCCTGACTCTCTCCAGATACTCTGTCTCCTCAAATCCGGTTCTGGCTGCTCTGTTACTGAGACGTTTCATTGCGGATTGAGGGTCGATATCAAGGTATATTGTGACATCCGGCCTTATTCCAATAATCTTAGAGACAGAAAGCATCCAGTCCAAAGCATCGTGTGTTCCGTCGAACAGTGGTGCTAGCAAGGGTCCCTGATAGGTTAACGAGGACATTAGGTATCTGTCGCAAATCACCACTTCATTAGCATCCAGATGACTTTTGAGTTCTTCCTGATGCCTGAAACGATCCTCTGTGAACCTGAAAAAGAGTTTCAGCGCAGATTCAGGATCGCGTTTTCCAGTCAGCAGTTCATCCATGACAAAATTTCCGGTCGGCTCCCTGGTCAGGAAAGAGGGGATGTGCCTATGATCAAGCGTATTTTTCAACAGTGTGGCGAGAGTGCTCTTCCCTGAACCGTCTATTCCCTCAATTGCGACAAACATGGATACGTCAGGGTACAAGTTTAAAAATCTATTAAAAGAAGCGCATCCGTTTATTTCAACGATTGAGTAATTATTTATTCGCAGTTTGTATGCAACCTGAACGTCGATCCGATTTATGAAATTAAGCACATTAAATCTGGGGCTTCTCAGAAACAAATATGTAGGGACAATAACCATCGTCCAGCTAATCAGGATTCTCGGGCGATCACAGGCGTGGATATTCGTCCCGCTGTATCTCGCGAACATCAGAGGGGTTCCTTACGTCGTTGTGGGTCTCCTGTTTTTCGCTACAGCCATGATAACACTTCCATTCTCCATCTACGGAGGCAATTTTATCGACAGGATTGGAAGGAGAATAGCTGCTGTCTGGCTTCCTCCAATACTTATAGTCCTGTTCATGACGATAGCCACCGTCATTTACTTCAGGCTTCCCGATTATATTCTATTTGCGACATTTCTGCTTGTAGAACCGTTTACAACAATCCAGGGCATCCTTGATAATGTTGTCATTACGGATACAACATCAGAATCTGAAAGAACCGATGCATTCAGCCTTACAAGGATAGGAGGGAATGTGGGATTTTCGATAGGACCGGCACTCGGCGGCATCCTTTCACTATTCAATTACTCATACGTCTTTCTTGTCCCTGGGATTCTCACGGTTCTGGAATGGTTTCTGTATCTCAGGTATATCACGGAGACAAAACAACCAAGCGCCAAATCCATGAGAAAGCTCCAGTTCCCGTCATCCGACCGGCCATTTGTTATCCTGTGCATCCTGATTGCATCAGTATGGTTTGTGGCTGGGCAGTGGGGTACTACTCTGACGCTTTTCTGGAGCAGGGTGGACAACATCTCCAACACGACGATCGGACTGCTCTATGCCGTGAATGGAATAGCTGTTGTATTTCTGCAGATACCTACAAACTGGCTGTTTTCAAGAGTCAAGGACTATAAGCGCATTGCTGTTGGGGGACTGGTGTACGCTTTTTCCTTCTTTGCCCTTGCCTTCAGCTCAAACATCCTGTTTCTCCTGGTTGATGTAATATTCATTACAATAGGGGAGAATATACTTTCACCGGTTGCTTACAGCATCATAGGAAAAATGGCTCCTGCGGAAAAGAGGGGGCAGTATTACGGGGCTTTTCAGCTGATTATAGGTCTTGTAATGCCCATAGCCCCTGTAATAGGAACTATTTTGCTTACCAGCTTTTCCGGGAATCCACTGATGATGTGGGGTCCCCTAATGATTCTGGGTGTAGTTATTTCTGCAATAATGATGAAATTCGGAAATCTGGAATTTATCAAGGATCGGAGAGAACCAACGACGACAAAAATTTAAAAAAATATGTGGAGAACTAATCTCCCGCCTCTTTTCTGAAACTTTCTATTGCCGCTTTTATCTCATCTACTGATACGGAGTTTTCCAGTGTGCTTATGTCTCCCGGAAGCTGTTTCAGGGCAACGGCCTTCACTACTCTCCGCATTATTTTTCCGCTTCTTGTCTTCGGCAGCAGTTTCACCAAGTGTATTTCTTCCGGCACGTAAATTGGTCCAAGATCTTCCCTGATTCTCTTTCTCAGGTTAGTTACAATATCCCGATCGTGCTCGAATTCTTCCTTGAGCACAACAAACGCGACGATCACCTCACCCTTTACCGGATCAGGTTTGCCGAATACTGCGGATTCTGCAACTTCCCTGGAGGCTATCAGAGCATCCTCAATCTCAATGGTTCCGAGCCTGTGTCCCGCGACATTCAGGACCTCATCGGCTCTTCCGAGGAGCCAGTAATATCCATCCTTGTCTCTTATTGCATAATCTCCGCAATAATACATTCCCTTGTATTTCTCGAAATACGTTTTCTTAAATCTTTCCGGATCGTTGTTCAATGTCAGGAACATTCCTGGCCAGGGTCTCTTGTATGCAATGAATCCTTTCTCTTCGTTCGGTACTTCATTGCCTTTATCGTCCAAGATTACCGGGTCTATTCCGGGCATAGGGAACGTTGCAGAACCTGGTTTAAGAGGGGGAAGACCAAGGGATAAGGATGGAGAAATCATGAAACCTCCCGTTTCGGTCTGCCAGTATGTATCGATGATCGGGCAGTTCGACTTGCCTATATTCTCGTAGTACCATTTCCAGGCTGCAGGATTGATGGGCTCTCCCACGGTCCCGAGAACCTTCAGGGAGGACAGATCATGCATTTTCGGATATTTTTCTCCATATCTCATAAGAGTCCTTATGGCCGTCGGAGACGTATAAAGTATGTTCACCCGGTATCTGTCGATAATTTCCCACATGCGATCCGGTGCAGGAAATGTGATTGCACCTTCATACATTATGGAAGTGAGACCAAGGAATAGCGGGGCAAAGACTATGTAACTGTGTCCGGTGACCCATCCTATGTCTGCAGCACACCACCATCTGTCATCATCCTCCGGGTCAAATGCCCATTTAAGTGTATTTGCTATCCATACTGAATATCCTCCGTTTCCGTGCACAGCACCCTTAGGTTTACCAGTTGTACCAGATGTATACAGAATGTAGAGCGGATCATTGGAATCCATCCACTCTGGCTCAACGTATGCATGGGAATCTCTTGTAACGATATGCCACCAAATATCCCTCCCCTCCTCCATTTGCACATCGATCTTTGTTCGTTCAACCACCACGACTGTTCTGACTGTCGAGGTCTGTTCGATCGCCTCATCAACAATACTCTTCAGTTTCACGACTTTTCCGTTCCTGAAGGCACCGTCCGCTGTAATGACCATTGTGGCCTTTGAGTCATTGATTCTTTCCGCAAGGGCACCGGCACCAAATCCGGCAAAAACAAACGAAAAAACAGCTCCAATTCTGGCAGCCGCCAGCATAGCGACGGGAGCTTCAAGAATCATTGGAAGATAGATAATTATCCTGTCGCCTTTCTTGATACCCAGCTCGAGGAGGGCCTTGGCAAAATTATTAACTCTTCTGTAAAGTCCATCGTAAGTGATTATTTTCTCATCGCCATTTTCAGCAACCCAGATATAGGCCGCCTTATT
>JAJZOT010000250.1 GCA_021847855.1 Thermoplasmata archaeon
GAAGCATTGGAAACAGGTTGACCAGAGGTTCGTAGGGTGTAAAATCATTACTGGCTCTTGAGTCGGTCAATAAGTGAACTTGCTTCCCTGCTGGTGAGCTCTTCTATGCTACCCTTTTTCAATTCCTTCAGGTATCTGGTCGTCTTTACCAGTCCCTTGTCATTTTTCTGCAAATTCCTGATAAAACTGATCTGTTTCTTTGTGGCTGCGTTCCCTTCAGAACCTCCAGAATCGGTACCTTTAAGTTTGGTTAACGTGTCAATCAGTTCCGATGCTTCGCTTAGGGAGAGGAGATTCACGCTTCCTTTTCCCTTTTCGAGAAGGAAATCTTCCGTCGCCTTTATTCTTTCATCAGAATCCTGTAGTCTTGTGAGGAATGTGATCTGCTTGCCCGTGGCAAATGTATCGGTTTCAGCTGTATCTCCCTGAACCTTAATCTTTTTAAGTTCATCAATCAGTTGTGAAGTCTCTTTTATAGAAAGCTCCTCTACATCTCCTTTCTTGTATTCCCTGAGAAACTTGTTTAAAGCTTCTTCCCTTTCGCTGGATGATTCCCGCAATTTCTTGATAAACATCAGCTGATTCTTTGTAGGACCTGTACCTTCCATTTAAATCACTTTACTATTTTACGGACTTTTCATGCCGAGGAGAATAATAAATTATTGCTTCAAAAGGTGTATCAATTGAAAAGGTTCTAACAATGTTCACGAAATTATGGGATTTCCGGTCTATGAAGAATCCGACCCTTGTAAGAGCCATGATAGCCTTTATGCCGGAAACGACAGGAGGCTTAGACATCTAACAGTAGTTCCCACAGGAATGGGTTCTCCATGCCTTTTGAGGCCCCTATATAACCTGAAATTGCATCTTTAATATCACAATGGCTTCTTCCTTTGTGTTCCCATCGGATATGCATCCTGGAAGTGCGGGTACGGTTACTGTATCTCCCTTCCTCTGGGGGTTCAAAGGATTAGGGTATACTCCATTGACAAGCCCCACATAATTGAAGATTAGTTCCTGCAGATTTTGTGTCTTATTGTGGCCCATAAAATAGGGAATAAATTTTAGTAAAGAACGACACTAGCTCTTCGTGTATCTTATATATCTGGATTCCTCGGGGTCCGCTTTAATGAAAGAATCTGAGGATTATGTGCTTTCTAGCATAATCGTTAATGAGAGCAATTGGACTCTGATTGATAATGCTGTAAAGGCAATTAAATTACAACATTTCCCTGCGCTTCCGGATAATGAAGTAGAATTTCACGCTAAAGATATGGAAAACAACACCGGGATTTACAGGAACCTCCCTCATAGGAACATACTAAAAATTTTTGATAGCATCTACGGTCTCTTTTCCCAGGAAAATTTTCCAGTTACTCTAATCAGCGCGGTAATCCAAAAGCAAACTATCAGGAAAAGAACCATAGATTTGGAAGTCTGGGGACACAGATTGATATTTGAAAGATTAAATAAATACATAACCAAGAAAAATCAAGAGGCGATTTTGGTGGGGAAGTATCAGGAGTATGGTCTAATGATTGAAGATACGGAAGGGTTCAAAAAAGATGAAAAGCTAAGAAATAAACTTAGGAGTATGTTGGTAGAAGGTACGTTACACTCTAAATTAGAATATTTGATTGAAGACCCATTTTTTACAGATTCAAAATGGAGAAATCTATCTCAGTTAGTTGATTGCGTGGCCTATTGTGTAAGAAGAAAATACAAATCTAACCAGTCATTCGAAAAGAAACAGGTATGGGATAAATATTTTAGCCTTATTTCAAACAAGTTAGACAAATCAACATCCGGGGATTTCAACGGATCTGGGGTTAAAATTTTTCCTTAAGAATACTGTTTGTTCAGAATGACTAGAGGAGAACCCCCCCCCATTGTCACTCTTATTGGCCGACTGGCCATAAACGCACAATCATATATCTAATCCAAATATATAAACGAATGCTAGGAGTCGCCTTTATATATTGGGATAGTGAGTTTTTAACTGCGTTTGTTCGTCCCGTCTAGCCCTTTGAAAAGCCCATGATTCTCTGCCATTTCCAGTATTCATAAATTATCCTTTCCACAGACAACAGTCTGGAATGTCTCAGATCGAAAGGTGATTTATGTTCATATGTGAATTAGAACAACTGGTAACCGGATTTCAGGATCCTTCCGAAGGTTGATGAAAGCAGTTCGCAAAGTTTCATGAATATCTCTGTTCATCTTGAGAAAGAGGTCCTGGCAAGAAATTATCCATTGTATCTATGCGCACAATGTCACACACAAGAGGGTGAGTTTATTCATTGACAGTGAGCTTCTGGACAGTGTCAGAGCCTATAGGCCTAATATTTCTAAAATTTCTGATCTCCTGCCTGAAAGTTTGGAGAGAAGATACCAGACTCATTTCTCATGCAAACCGAAGGAATACGCAGATGGGGCTGCCCGGATTTGGACCGGAGTCTCAGGCTCCCAAAGCCCGTAGGATACCAAGCTACCCCACAGCCCCATAGCCATCTGATATCATTTGTGCAATAAAAAGGTTAACCTGTCGGTACGGTATTTTCAATCCTCTCAGTCTGCCCGTCTCTCATCATCTATCAGTTTAGGCTGATTTCATCACAGAGGGTATGTCAAAATGTCATACCACTAAAAAAACATTCCCTAGGTTGCACCGGCTTCAGCTGGAGGTTTGATCTTCAGGGCAGGTGATATCAGGAAGCCCACAAATTCCAATGCAACCACTAGCGTAACTGCAAAAGGAGCAACCGTCAAGAAAAGTGGACCCACAAAAACAGGTATGAGTGCAACACCCACATTAGTTGCAACGCTGAACATAGATGTGGAGAATCCTGCCTTTGCCGGATCATCAACATAGTTTGTTGTTGACGTCATGGCCATGGACCAGTAAGCGTTTCCAAAGAATCCGAAAAAGAAGAAAGAAAGAACAAGTATCCAGAGTATTGGCAGAAAGGAGAGGAAATAGGATAGTGAAAAAACTGAGACAAACGCCAGGAAAGAGGTAATTATTATCCCTTTTCTGAGGAATCTATACCTTTCAAAGAGAGGAGGAAGTATAATTGCGCCCAACGCGGAACCAAGAAAAGTCAAACCACCAAGTAAACCGCCATAGTAGGCGTAGGTTGTAGCATAGGCATGGTATGTGGAAAGAACCTCAGCAGCTATTCCTCCAAACATAACAGAAACCGATGCTATAATAAGGCCAACATACCAGTTTTTCACAACGCCACTCTTAAAAACTCCCCTTAAACTTCTTCCCCTGTAATCGGCGGGATAACTTTTCGTTCCAGGTATGATCAGTATCAATGCCATAATGGCAAGAACGGCTGTGATCCAGAAGGTTCCAGAGAGTTTTATGGCGCTCAACAGAATGCCTCCTGCAAAGGCTCCAACCGCCATTCCAAGAAAGAGAATACCAATACTGATGCCAGTGATTGTGTGTGCCCTATCCCTGGACATGGATTCTGATATGCTTCCAACCGGTGCAACTGCCATTGGGTAAGCCACGGCGGCTACGGTCTGAAAAATGAACAGAATGGTGTAATTGGGGGAAAGCGATCTCCCCACCAGTCCTATGACAGAAAGAATTGCAGCCATTAACAGTGCTGATCTCACCGTAAATCTTGCTGATATCCACCCGGCAAGCAATCCCAGGGCAACCATTGTATAACCGTAGAGTGAAATCAATAGAATAACTGAAGCAAGAGATGAGTGAAACGACGCGATTATGTTTCCCACAAGAGGGGCCAGTATG
>JAJZOT010000251.1 GCA_021847855.1 Thermoplasmata archaeon
CTTCATACAAGAGTGCCTTCAGGGCAGCATATCTTTCCTCTGAAACCGTACTAATTATTAATGTACCGGCATTTATCTCAACGTTCCCGTATATTGTGACACCATCCTTGAATTTTGGATCTTCGGACCCGGGAATAAGTACTTTATTTTCGATCATCAGTTCCTGCTTCCCTTCCCCACGGCTAGAAGGGGGGCTCCTGCTGATACGCGACCCTGCATCTATCCAGTTGAAGAAAATTTTTCTCTCGTCATCACTCCTCAGGAAGGAATTGTTAGACGAGATCAATTTTATCGCCATTCGCTCGCTTTTCAACTGAAAAACACCGTTGCAAAACTTAACATCATGCCCTTCGGGAGTAACCAGTCTCTTGTTGCCCCACATTTTTCTTGATTCAATGAAGGCAAAGATCAGGTTTCGGCTCTCCTCTTTCAAAAATTTCCTCTTTGTCTCACGGTCTCCGGAATCAGTAGAATACCCATGCCTCTTGAGGTACCTGTCATAGGAGTCATTGAGTATGGTTATGAAACTATGCTTCAGGGAATAGGGGGCGTTAACTACGCCTCCTGCGAACCGGTTGATCACCCCAAAATCGTACACTCTTACAAACAGGAGTTCATACTTCCTTAAGAGGAGCGAGGAACTCACGTCAGCCACGAATATCTTTTTTCCGGGGTTCAGATACAGATCCTCGACGGTGTACCCAATCCCTTTCTTGATTGAAATTACGGTGTAGAGATTGAAAACCGATTCTGACCAAGATTGTAATATTCTCACTTCATTTTCAGTGATATCCTTTCTTTTTTTCACTATGACATCTTCAATAACGCTATTGACCTGACCAGAAGGAATAAAGTCATGGACATACCAGTCCATTAGCAGTTGCACTTCATTCTCCATGACAATCATATCACCGAAATCAAAATGTTCGATCCCTTCTTCTCTGCTTTTCTTGTTATGCGGATCGTCAACATATTCCATGATAACGTTTCTGAGGTGATCCTCAATGGGATCTATTCTTTTCCTCTCGTCAATCAATGGAAGACAGCAATCCTTGAACTTCTTTCCGCTGTAACATGGGCACGGTTCGTTCTTTCCAGTCTTCCGGAACATTCTATCGAAATTTTTTCTCAATTCAGCAATTTCTTCTGAGATTTGCGATTCATAGTCCAAGTCTTCCTCCTCCTCACTCACCAGCGACTGAATGTAAGAGGGTTCGAAAAATGACAGCGGCGGCTGATACATCTCTTTCAGGTGATCACGGCGGTTTTCATCTGCAAATTCCCTATTCACAAAATCCAAAGTTATAACTTTTTCATCGATCTGTTTCTGGCTGAATGCCTTTTCAATCTCGGGAAGATAGGCAATGGAGTTCATGTCTGTAAGGCTTGACACTACAATTCCTTTCATCTCCGGGTCTACCGAAGGTCCATTGAGATACTCGACCATTCTGGTTTCTATTCTACTTTTGGAATCAGGGTTAAGAAAGCTCAGATCTACGAGAGCTTCCAAACATGTCATCCTTTCAATATTATCAAGTTCCGGGTTTAAAGCGATATCCAGAAGGGTTTCCGACCTGCCATCAGCGCATGATGCCATTACAGAAGAGATGAATCCCTCCACAGGATCCAGATCGTCCATGTGCTTTCTGACTGAGTAGGTAATATCGTCAAGACCTTCTGGTGCGCCGATCGCGCCTATAAGACAGAAGGCGATCAATGGTGAAATGTTATTCGGGTCTTTTGCCATAGTCTCCCAGTTTTTCTCGTCCCTGAGAAATTCAGATAGAATTGGCAAACACTCCTTACCTATGGAAACGACCTTTTTTGCATCTTCCAGCCTGATGTCGAGACCGGAATTGATAACCTTCCTGACAAAACTCCTTAATTTCTTCCTTTTTTCTCGATCGCTGCTCATGTGCAGGTAGAAATAAAGATGCAAGGGAATAATCTTTTCATGTACACTGAAAGATGTAAAAATCAGGTTTCATACATTTTCAGAAATGAGAGGAAACCACAGGTGGCGCAGAGTTTCACGCACTCCAGAACCTTAGATATGCAGGTTCCAAAGGTATGTTACCGGTGGGAAGGAACGAAGGCTAAAAACAGTCTGAAAAAGACGTACGATGTAAACTCTACCCGAGAGCCCTCACATCTCCTTTTCGAAGTCAAGGACTGTGGCAAAAATCACTGCGTGGAGATTCTCGTTCCCTGAAAATACCTCAAGTTTCCACACATCCCTCACAGCAGCAATCTTATGCCTGACTTTTGCTATCTCTCTTCCGGATCCATCCATCATTCTGTATTTTCTTCTTATTACGTTCCCCTGCGTTGTTATCAGCACCTGTTCGGTTTTTGGATCAACCCATCTGGCCCTCATTCCGCCAATCAGGAAACTGCGCTTAAACTGAATTATACCAATATGCTCTCCTGATTCCGGCTCTCTTACATCAAAATTGGAACTCCATGATCCGCCGCCTTTCTTGATCTCGAGGGCAGTCTGATTGCTTTCATCATTCACGGTGTAGGTGTAGTTCATCATTCTTCCCGCCCACTTGCCCATATAATTGGATACCAGTGCTCCTCCAACGTTGGAGCCCCAGTTCAGCCTGACATAACACAGGGGGTTATGGGAGCTATTCATGACGGTGTAGTTCTTTCCAAGTGAGACTATTTTCTTTTTCATCAGAATCTCCTTGTTTCCTTTCAGGGAGTTGGTGACGTTTTCCAGGGCTTGTTTGGACATATCAGCATTTACGTCAGACAGAATAAAAACCTTTTCACTGTGTGTATCAGGTTTTAACAGGCATAAACAAGCCGGAAGAATGAAGAATCACAGGAGAGTGACTGTTCTCTCAAAGAGGTGGAAAAATGATGCAATTGGTCAAAATGCATGAATCCGGAAACAGAACAGATGGGGCTGCCCGAATACGTGATTTTCTAACCATATTGGGTACTCTGTCCCTTCATTGATGGTTTATGTTAGTCAACTGAAAGATGCCATTACTGGGATAAGAAGGTAGATCACATCTAGGCTTAGGATTCTGAGACGTATCTTTTTGTCCTGGAAGAAGCAAAAGCGGTAATAATGAACTTAAGACCGTCTGTTTCTCTGTATATCACGATGATAGCTTTCCCATCTACAATTTTGACTGCTCTCTTCTGGTTAGATTGTGTTTCTTTCGTATCTGGATTTCCTATAACAGCTTCTACTATTGTTCTTGAAATTCCTCTTTCCTCCATCCTCCTTTCAGCGTGTTTGGAGTAGATTACGATCATTTAACCACGGAAACCAGATTTTCAAACTGTCTGGTCAGCAACTCATTAATACTCAATTTAGTACTTGAGAAGTTCAAGATCTCCACTCCTATGAGTTGCCCTTTCTTGTTTATGTCGATAATGAGCCCTTCATTCACCTCAATAGATTCCTCTATCTTGCCGCCACTTATCTTTATGTAAGCGGCATCAGCCTGGGCATCGTAGTCGATGACATATTTTGACACAATTCTACATGATTCCTTTGCCTAAAAACAATTTCTAATTTTGTCCGGACAGTCGATAAATCGCTCGGACAATTATATTGCAAGGAAGTGGAAAAATGATGCAATTGGTCAAAATGCATGAATCCGGACATAGAACAGATGGGGCTGCCCGGATTTGGACCGGAGTCTCAGGCTCCCAAAGCCCGTAGGATACCAAGCTACCCCACAGCCCCCCGGATTGTAAGAGAGTGTTGACAAAATAAAAATTTAACGGAGCCA
>JAJZOT010000252.1 GCA_021847855.1 Thermoplasmata archaeon
ATTTACTGAAATTGAATATATGAATCTCAACTCATCAGGTGAGACCTGCCAGAAATTCCTGCCTGATATTTTACTCTCAGTATACTTCAGTATGGAATCCGCCTCGGAAACTGCCCTGGTGAAAGCACCCTCTTCTATGCCAAGGGCCTTAATAACGGGTCTATAGTTTATTGCCATTAAGACCAAACCTGATTGGTTTCTCTATCTCTGCTATTATTGCCTCCTGCCCATGATTTCTGGCAATCTCATCTCTAAACTTAACAGGATCAGATTTTATCAGGTCAAATGTATTATAATGCATGGGTATTATATATTTTGAACCAAGCATCCTGGATGCGAATACAGCCTCCCTGACGCCCATCGTGTAATGTCCACCGATAGGAAGGAGCGAAATTGTTGGTTTCAGGATATCATGAATAAGCTCCATATCCTTGAATACGCCTGTATCTCCTGCATGGTAAAGTGTGAGCCCGTCCTCTATGACGACGCCCATCGGGCTACCACCGTATTTTCCATTGTATCCTGATGAATGGAATGCAGGCACGGATGTAATCTTCACACCGTCAACCACCGTTGAGCCAGAATAGTTTATTCCAACTACATTGACATCCTTGTCCTCTTCTTCGAGGAGAGATGCAAGCTCCACCATGGTTACAATTGTTGCAGAATTCCTTTTAGCAATTTTGACCGCATCTCCAACATGATCCATATGTCCATGTGTCACCGCAATGATGTCTGCCTTGACATCTTCAGGCTTAACTTTTGCAACAGGGTTGCCATTCAAGAAAGGATCAATTAACACTTTCTTGCTTGAGCCGACGGTAAAACATGCATGCCCATGCCATAAGACATCAAAATTATCTGCCATGGATAGAGATTATTTCATTATATTTAGAATTCATTGATCGAATGTTCGCGTGCAACTTCAAGCAATCCTACAATTGTCAATAGACAAAAAATATTTCCACAAAATGCATCAGTCCTAAATTGAATATATTTTTAGACGCCCTTATCGGAACTGCACTCGGAGTTTCACTTGCCGCACCTCCAGGACCAATAACTTCCATGGTAATATACCGGGCTTTGACATCAATAAGATTGGCAGTAATCATTGGGTTTGGAGCGATGACCGCAGATTTTGTTTTGCTGGTTATAACTTTCTTTCTCAAGACGGAAATTGATCTGTCAAACTATCTCAAATATATCTATGCAATTGGAGGAGGTTTTCTGTTCCTGATCTCCTATCTGATGCTCCGTTCGGACAACACCGACAAAAGCGTTACCAGATCAGGCTCCTACCTGAAGGGACTTACTGTTGGTATTGTCAATCCAGCTCAAATTGGCTGGTGGATGACTGCAGGCCTTGGTTTTCTTGAAAAGTTCGGCCTTCCTGTTTTTTATTTCCTGTTTGTGGGAACCACAGTCTGGGTCATACTGCTATCATATGCAGTCAGGGTTGGAGTGAAAATTTACGGTACCAGGTTAATGACCGCTATCAAAGCGTTTAGTTTTTTGATACTGATTGTATTCGGTGCATATTTCGAAATACTTGCTTTTATCTGATCTATATAGGTCACAAGACAAATCTACCGGAATAATCCAGCAGAAGTATATTTTTCAATCTGACATTATCAATGAAAAGCAAAAATTCCATTATTCCAGGGAAATCTGTTTTTTAGAAACAGTTTTATAAATATCGCAGATCCTGTCAGGACACCGCATATTCGTATTCCTGCTGGAGCAAACCGTTGAAAACTGGCCGGATATAACTGGAGTCAACCGATATGAAAAGATACCTTCAATCATTAAGAGGCATGATTTTAAGTCGTATCCGTACTTTTCCTTTCGTATCCTTTCTTTTTATAGTGTTCTCAACACTGTTTGACGTGATTTTCTGGGGTATATTTGACTATCGTTATCGGTTCCTCAATCCTGTATATTATGAACTATTTTTTACAATGGGGTGGACCTTCATACCCATGGTTCTTTCTCAGAAACTATCAGACTACAGGATAGCATATGTCTGTACCGGATACTATCTCTTCAACATCGAGGATTTGTTTTTTTATCTCATACTTTCTGGCAGGGTGCCGGCTGTTTTTAATGGGATCTATGCTTTGGGGGTTCCAAATCCACCAGTTGAATTAGTTTACATATGGGAAGCTATTGGTGTTGCTTTTATCCTATTCCTGTGTTTAACATTTGGAAAGGAACCGAAATTAATAACGAGATTCAAAAGCTTCCTTTTACCAGCATTCATCTGTGCATTATCTATCTATTTAATTGACACAGTCATCCTTTATTTTATACCATCAAGCGTGCACCCGATTTATTTCGAGCTCTTCTTCGTATCATGGACAGTGGCACCAAAATTGGTCTCCTGGAAGGTTCTGGACGCAAGGGTGGCAATTTCATCCAGCTCATATTTTATTTTCACCCATTTCACCGTACCATGGTATCTTTCGGTTATTTTTGCAATCATCATAACTGGATTATTGATACTTGCGGGCAAGGATCTTAACTTTAGAGCGGATCTGCCGAATAATGCAAATAAAAGTGCAAATTAAAAAAACTTCGTATTATATAAAAAAAATAAAGGTTATTGAAGGACTTTGTCTCTAAACGTTTGCTCAATATTCATCTTTGGAACACCAGAGCCGCTGACGACCTGTAATGCTGGCGGGTTCTCAAGATAGCCCTTAACCTGTTCATTTATCCTTTTTGTGAAGCTTGGTATTGTGTTGTTCTCATAAAATATACCAGTTGGAATCCTCTTTTCCATCTCCAGTGATCTCATGAACGCTTTCTGGTAAATCTCTTCAAACTGATCTGCGTTGCTCTCGTTAATTGTTGGATTCCAGGACTTGTCATCCTCAAGCTTATACACCTTCTGCCTGTAGACCTCCATCGTGTTTATGTTGTTGTATGTAGGGCACGGCTGAAGCACATCGATAAGGGATGATCCATCATGCATGATGGATTTCTTAATTATCTCCTTAAGCTGTTTTGTGTCAAAGGAGAATCCTCTTGCAACGAATGTATAACCAGAGGCAAGAGCGAGTGCTACAGGATTAACCTGTCCAAACACATTTGGCCTTGTAAGCGATTTTGTCTGCATTCCAAGAGCCATTGTGGGTGCTGCCTGTCCCTTGGTCAGTCCATAAACCTGGTTATCGAACAGCACAACTGTGAGACCAGTATTACGCCTTCCCTCAGCTACAAAATGACCCGCACCGATCGATAAAAGGTCACCATCACCTCCTGTCAGTACAACTTTCAGGTTCGGGTTAGCAAGCTTTACGCCAGTTGCAAAGGGAATACCCCTTCCATGAAGGGTATGCATTCCAGCCGCATTCACATAATGCGGAGTTTTGCCTGAACAACCAATTCCTGATATCATTGCCAGGTTCTTTGGATCAAGATTAAGTTCCGTAAATGCCTGCGTAAGTGCAGTTAAAATACCAAAATCTCCGCAACCCGGGCACCAGTCAATCGCAACATCGGTTCTAAAATTATGCGCCATTTTTCAACACCACCATCTTTTCATTATTGTTTATTATCTTCAGGGCCGCTTCCAGCACCTCATCCATTGTAACATGCCTGCCGTTGTATTTGAGAATCCTTCTTTCTACAGAAAGGCCAGTATTCATCTTTATAACCTTGCAGGCCTGAGCTGTCATGTTGCTCTCAACAGCTATTACCATCTTTGCTTTCTTTATTTTATCCGCTACAAATTCAGAAGGAAAAG
>JAJZOT010000253.1 GCA_021847855.1 Thermoplasmata archaeon
TTTGGTGCCTCAGATGTCATCCCTTTCATACCAGTATCGGGCGTAAGTATGGATGAATGCATCGAGATATCAAGAAAACTTGGAGAGAGGGTTGGGAATGAGCTGGGAATTCCAGTATACATGTATGGAAATTCCGCGATGAGGGAATATAGAAAAAATTTGGAGGATATAAGGAACAAGAACTTCCAGCTTGAGGAACTCACAGAAAATATACAAAGCGATCACTGGAAGCCAGATTTCGGACCTCAAAAGATAGGAAGTGCCGGTGCTTCCATAATTGGCTCCCGCGATTATCTGATAGCTTACAATGTCAATCTAAACACAAATGATCTGGAAATCGGAAAAAAGATCGCTAAAGCACTGAGAGCAAGGGATGGCGGATTGACGTTCGTAAAAGCATTGGCTTTTTATCTAAAGGACAGGGATCAGGTTCAGATTTCAATGAATCTGACTAATTTCAACAAAACTCCAATTTACAGAGCTTTTGAACTGGTTAAACTCGAGTCGATGAGATTCGGGATTTCCATACACGAATCGGAGGTTGTTGGTCTCATACCGATGGAAGCCATCGTAGAAACATCAAAATACTATCTACAGCTTAACGGCTTTAAGTCTTCCCAGATACTGGAAAAAAAGATGATGGAGTGAATTATGGATCTAAATAATTTTATGGAAAGGCTGGCTAGTAAAGAACCTGCCCCGGGAGGTGGCGCTGCAAGTGCCCTGGTTGCAATGGTTGGAAGCGCTTTATCCTCAATGGTTTCAGCACTGACTGAGGGGAAAAAGGGATATGAGCATGTACAGGAACGGGTTAAGGCAATAGAATTGAAAATGCTTGAAATAAGGAAGAATCTTGAGGATTTAATGCAAGAGGACGAACAAGCCTTCAATAAGATATCGAGCACATGGAAATTGCCTAAGAGTACAGACGAAGAAAAAGCGGCAAGAAAAAAGGCTCTTCAAACAGCCTTGAGGGATGCTATAGAGCCACCATGGAGAATAGCAAATCTTGCTTCTGATGTAATGGATAATGCACTCGATCTCCTATCTATCGGAAACAAGAACGCGATAACAGATTCTGCCTGTTCACTGATTTTTGCGTTTAGTGCCGCAGAGGGGGCACTTCTTAATATAACGATCAACGTTAATTTAATTGATGACGCTTCATTCAGGACTGCGCAGGAAAAACGGATGAAATCTTTCTATGCATCTTTGGAGAGAAAAAGAGACGATGGTATGAAAATACTTAATTCTTCCATTCATACATCGTTTCTTTAATATGATTTTGAAAACACAACGTCCGTCGTTTGTCTGATTTTATAGGAAATTATATATATTGCGAAACCCATTACTATTTGATAAATATGCCATATAAATTTAAATGCGCAGACATCGGAATGAACTGTGGATTCACCGTTAAGGGTGCTAGTCCTGATGAGTTAATGCCAAAGATAGCACAACATGCAAAAGACGCCCATAAAATAGAAGAAATTAACGAGGATCTTAAGAAAAAGGTTCAGGGCGCAATAAAGAAAACAATGTTTTAAAAATATTACCATTTTTAAATAATACAAGTTAAATAAATTCTTTTGCAAGTATTTCTATCTGATCTTCTGAATGGACTCATTATGGTAATATCCATGTAAACAGTATAAGTTAGGATAGAAAGTAAATAATCAAGTCATTGATACCCCACAAACCAACCGGTGCACTGTAACCGATGATCACAATGCCTTTGGATGAAACATCACAGGAATCATTTAGTCACAATACCTGGTATCTTGGATACCTGACGTCAAATATATCAGGTGGGCTCACAACACCACTAATCCCTCTTTTTATAACTGTGTATCTTGGATTAAATGTATTCTATGTCGGCATCACATCCGCTATAGCCTCCGCTGCATCGGTGCCCGCATTGATAATGTGGGGTCTCCTCTCAGACCGGTACCGTAGGAGGAAAATATTTATTCTGATTGGCTTTTTTGGGGGGTTTATTTCACTTCTTCCAATGATTTACGTGAGGAATGTGATCGATTACATTGCAGTTTTGGTGGCATTTCAGGTGGTTGTTATGGCATGTGTTCCTGTCAGCACCATGATACTTATTGAGAACACAACAGAAGATCGCTGGTCCTCCGTGATGGGCAGATTCAATTTTATTGCATCTATTGGGACAGTTTTGGGGCTGGCCGGGGGTATAGCATTTATCTATTATTTCGCAGATATTGGCGGCAGGATATTCCTTTATGTTTATGTTATTGCGGCTTTCGTTTATCTTGTCTCGGCCATAATTATATCGATTGCAATACCTGAACCAAAGAAAAAGCTTGAAAGGAGACGCCTTGCAAATTTACATTCGACAAGGATTATGGAGCGAATCAGATTCTTTCCAACAAATGTCATACACTTTTTTGGTCTTAATGAAGGGAAGAACAGGATCGACCGTAAGCTGAAAACCTACCTTTTCTTCACCTTTTTCCTCATGTTCTCCTTCCAGATGTTTTTTGTGCCTTATCCTGTGTTTGTAATTACAAAGCTCAATGCGAGTACAATTGAAATCTACATACTATACATTATGAATTCTGCACTTGGTACAATTACGTTCCAGCTCACTGGCAGGGTAAGCGCACGCATGGGCCTCAGGAAAATGCTTGGAACTGTTCTAATGGTGAGAATAGCAGTGTTCGGAATGACCGCAGGTATTGCATACATAATGTCTCCGGACACGACATGGCTCATAGTTGCCATCCTTATTTATGGCCTTATCGGGTCGCTGTGGAGCTTCATAGCGATTGCCGAAACTGCCTCTGTCTCGGTAATGAGCATGAAAAACACAAGGGGAAAGGCAATTGGTTATTACAATTCGCTGAACGGTGCCGGTCAGATATTTGGCGGCCTGCTCTCTGGAGCAGTCTCCCTGTATCTTGGATATTCCATGGATTTTCTCATTGCCGCAGTAATGGTCGCAGTGGGCACATTGATGATCGTCAGGCTTACTCCTGTCGGTACGACAAGGTCAAGTGTTTCAGCAGCAGCAACCTGATCAGATAAGGCTTCCCCGGACTTTTTGCTTATCTATTGCAACACCCTTCGGGGTGACTATGACGAGAGATTCACCCAATCGTGCGATGTCCCCGCCAGATTCCTTGCCAAGATGCCTGAGCTCCTCAACGACGTTCCTGAAAAGACTCTCCTCACGGAGTATCTTGCTGCAATCGACGATAACAAAATTCCCGTCGTGAACGAATTCCCTTATCATGAAAACATCCTCGTATCTATATACTTCTGCAACCTTGACGGTCGTATTGACCTCAGGGCCCTCTGGCGAAAGATGAAGATCATTCAGATCAATGAATCTCCTTGGTTCACCCGGCCTCCTTGTCTCGTTTTTAGCCTGGTTCTTTCTCTTAATCAAGACTGGCATGGGAGCTACAGAGTATAATTAAAATATAAACATTGCGATTATGTCTGACATCTCTGGTTATTGTCGTACCCTCTTCACCATGAGGTGGAATAGATTGGAGAAACCATCTTTCCAGGTGTTCAGCTTTGGTTTTGTAATCCTTACACCGTACCTGATTGGTATCTCGATCAGGGTACCAGTTCTCAGGGCCTCTATTTTCATATCCTGCGAAAAAGACATGCCGTCGCTGAGGTTCTTGAATTTTTTATAAGCTGACATCCTGAATATCCACATGCCGCTCTGTGAATCCTTTAACGGGAAATTGAAAAATATTCTGATA
>JAJZOT010000011.1 GCA_021847855.1 Thermoplasmata archaeon
TGGAACGGGTTTTCACCGCGAAATCAACAAACCGCAAACGTTCCGATGATAATATTTCCCATAATGCAATAAAGGATAGGTAAAATTATACATTGGTGAAATTAAAATGATTAGCGAGGAGATACCTGATGAAGTTCTAAGAGAAGTCCTATCCTCACAGGAGATGATCAGAGTACTCCGCCATATGCATCTTGCAAAGGTTGATTATGCCAAGAATGTAACAAGATATACCAGCATTCCCCAGATAAGGGTTACAGAATATCTAAAACGCCTCAACTCCATGAAACTCCTTGATATATACGGAAACACTTCAATCAAACGCACGGCTGCGAAGTTAAAGAAGAGTGCAGAAGTGCATAAACACCATACTTATTTCCAGATCAACAGAAGTGGCGATATACTATTGAAAGAAGCTACACCAAAGAATTATTTCAGGTTAATAGGCCATGAAGCGGTGGCAACACTCTGCCAGAATAAGACAATATCCGATTGTCCCAATACGGAAAGTATATTGAAAGCATACGGACTGATCGATCAGGATAACAGGATAACTGATCTGGGTAATGATGTTCTAAACTACGGAATTCGGACACAAAAAATAAGATGCTGATCAGGCAATTTATGACCAATTTCCAACATTGGCATCCCAACGAGAAAAAGATGACTGACGTCTTTCTAAAAAGACCAGTCCGAAGTCCTGAACGAGGCGCAAAAGTTCTGAAAAGACCTCTTTTCGTAAAATGCAGATTTTATGTTAATTCTGTTGAAGCAGCATGGAGAATCGGTATAACAAGGACGATAGACTATGTACGGTAGAATAGGCGTGACCAGGATAGATGCAATGGATTTTTCTCAAGATATATCTGAAAAAGTTTCATCAAAGACATCTGTAGACCAAAAGATGTAATGTGAATGAAGCACGCAGATCCATATCTTCACAAGACGAGGAGAACCCATAATGCAGAAACATTCTGAAGAAAATTGGATAGAGTGCCAAGGGAAGCAGCTACAATGAGCTCCCACAGTTGAATCTGAATCACAGAAAACCACGAACACAGTTTGTTCCGACATTTCAAAAACAGAGAAATATAATGGAAATTAAACCACGGAAATGAATGTGCACCACGATAATCGATCAGAAAGAGTCTGGAATCTCATTTACAAAAAAGGACTAAACTTTTTCATACATGCTAATCATGGGGATATATGGGAGAGATTGAAAATCTTGAGACAAAGCTCAGGAAGGAATTCGAAAGAGCGGAACATGATGAACTGAAAAGTGAGGTTAAGGTAGATTCAGAAAAGGTTCTCCAGATTCTGTGGTCTAATGCCCTTGCTTCACCTGATTCACCACAGGTATACGAATCCGGGCAGTACAGTTACTCTGTGTCATTCAGCTATGCTGAAAAAGAGGATCAGAAAGGTGAGACTGGTGTCTATACGGATATACCTGCAGGGGACGATGGAAAAAAAATTCTTTCGATGACATTTGTGGTTGACGGTCTAAGGGGAGAAAAGGGCACTGAACTCCAGTTCAACGGAAACATGATTACCGTGACTCCAAGCAGGGAATATAAACACATACTGGACTTTGAGCTTGCTGTGCTGAAAAAGGGAAAAATAAAATAATGGTCATATGGGAATAAGGTCACGTTCAGCTGCATCATCAAGATTGGCAGCAAATGAGATCTGGCAGCTCCACTCCGGAAATAGTGTAAACATGTCCCCCATTATCCTCACTGCCTGACTCACCTGATCTGAGGATATAATAAAATTCATATTAAAAACACTGTCTTCAATACTCTGGGTTCTCGAGAAAGTCACAATCCCATTTTCGTTGAATTTCCTGTTCAGATGGACGAGAAGCGGGTTCTTGACACTTCCCAGATACATGTGCATATTCTCATTTATTGGACGGAAACCAGGAGCTGAAACAGTATTATCTGTAACGCAAACTGCATTGATCAGATCGTCGGGTGAGAGGCTCTTAATAGCTCTCTTCCAGGAACTACCCATTGGATTATTGGAATAATTAAGTTCACTCTGTGGCGGATGGGAGGCAATTGTTATTATGAACAGGGGAATTTCCGCAGAAATTACTTTCATGGTGTTGAAAACTCCCTTACTTTCCCCAAGATATTCAATGGAGTAACCTTCATCAACTGTCAGCCTGTCCAGTATAACGTCAGACACCTTCTCAATATCAGATTCATTGAATCTCATATAAACGTAAAATGACCCTCGAAAGACGAACATGGCATCCAGAACCACTGAAGGTATCCGGATAAAATTCGAGATGATCTTCACATCTGTTTTATCATTCTCATTCGCCCTGATATTCCAGATTCCAGAAATTTTTTCCGCACTGAGCATCTTTATCAGCAACAGAATCTCTCTCTGGTCTTCCATGGATTCTGGAATATAATATACCAGTTCCATCTCTCCTGAATTATAGTTCTGGGAGCAGAGTATCCTGTGATTCACTTTCCGGGAAAGCTCCCCGAGTTTTCCACCAACCGGACCTGTGATGATTATCTGGCTGTCTAGTGTTTCTTCCATTGTTGTAACCTGATCCTGGGTCAAAACCTAACCGGTTATTAAATTCTTTTACGGTGTTACGAAATTTCACTGGGCTCTTTCCACAGGTTTTTCATTCATGGTCTTGTAAAGTAAAAATATGAGGAATACGCCCACGGCCACAATATGTCCTGTTATGAGGATGATCACACTGGAATAAATCCCTATCCTGAACTTGAACTGAAATATGAAAAAAAGGATGTAATACATCGCCAGAACCGATGTAAGCAGGTAGATCCCTTTCTTGATATTCTGTCTGGAGGGGTTGTTGGCAGGATTCTTGAAATCCCTATCCTCAACATTAATCACTCCCAGGCCGAAGCATTCAGGGCATATATCCAAGTGGCCGTTGTTATCAATATGCCCGTCACCGGAACAGGTATCGCAAATAAGCTCAACCATTATATTTATCCATGCCAACCACCTATATAACTGTTGGATTCCATGATCATCCGGTTTGAGGATATTCCATGAAAACAGGCTAGAGTTTTACTGGCGACATGCTTCTCTTCACTGCGAAGGTGATGAAGGCAGTATGCCAGAGTGAGTTGTGGTCTGGCCTGGTAGAACCCTCCCTTACAAGCATGTTTCTCTTTATGATCTCCGTATTCTCAACAACGAACATACCCAATCTTTTCATCTCCACAACGGTCTTCTCCATCTGGTTGAAGTTGGGTGAGTATGTTGTCATAAAGCCACCCATCTTCAGTTTATCGGCCGCATTGGAAACAGCGTTCCATGGGTCCGGGATATCCAGGAACACAGCGTCAAGTTTCTCTTCAAGGGCATAGTTTCTGATATCCCCTACAATTGGGTTCCAGTTTGAGAGATCATAGAAGTTCATGAGGTTCTCTCTTGTTGTATTGAGGTTTTCTTCATTATTGTCCACCGTGAGAAGTTTTCCAGACTTGCCTATTGACCACAGTATGAAAGAAGAAAGAGAACCTGATCCAGCCCCTGCCTCAAGCACAGTGTTTCCTGCCCTTACACCGGACCTGAAGATCATGTATGCTGCATCATGGGGTTGTATTATCTGTGCATTCCTTCTGCAGACATTACCGAATTCCGGAGGCTGGAAATCAATGGCAGTATAATTACCTGACCTTGTATTTATGACATCACCAGGCGAAATTATGAAATTTGGTGGAACCTGTGTGGCAGAATTACCAGTGCCAATTTTTCTATCTTTTTCCGAATACAGTATTGTTTTTTCATCATTCTTAAGTATCATCAATCCCTCCCCTCCCCGTTTTTCCACCATAGTAAAGTATCATCATATCGGATACGTTTGTTCCGGTGCGTCCAGTGACAACTGCCGATCCGTATTTCGACAGAATTGTATTGCTATCGCTGTTTTCTAGGGACTCAAGCAGTTCATGTTCTGGTATTTTATTCTTGAGAAGACTGTCAGAAATCCCTCCCATTGCGTCACTGTATCCATCTATGCCGTCTGTTCCAGTGCTGGCGAATGTGAAAAGTTCATTGCGTTCCATATTGTTCATGAACCTGAGAACAAGCTCCTGGTTTCGCCCACCCTTTCCTTTTCCTGTAACATTCACCGTAGTCTCACCACCAAAAACAAGCCAGAAAGGTTTATTGAAAAGCCTGAACATGGATCTCACTATGTTAGCAAGATTTGCAGCAACATCCGAAACCTCACCCGTGACTCCCATCCGCCATCTAATAACATCCTTTCCATTATGGATGAGAAACTTTCCTGCGGAATTCACATAGTCATAATTTCTCAGAACAAGTAAATTCTCGACATTTTTCAGGTTCTCATTTCCATCATGCCGTGCACTGTAAAATTTCTCAAGTATTGACATCCCCTCACATCTATCACCATATCTGGAAATTATGTTTCCAACAGTCCCTGGATCCGATGGGTTAACAAGGGGTCCGGATGCTATAATCGAAAGTTCGTCTCCTGTAACATCGGAAACAATCATGGATCTGACCTTTGCAGGTTTCAGTATATCCGCAAGTTTTCCACCTTTTACTGAGGACATGAGCTGCCTTATGCGGTTCAGTTCATAAATATCGGCACCATGTTTCATCATGCAGTCAGAGATGGAAGAAAGAGTCTCGATGTCAACTCCATTCTCAGGTATTTCGAACAGGGCAGATCCACCTCCTGATATGAGTACTATCACCAGGTCATCATTCTTTAACCCATTCAGGTGACCAATGATGGTTTTAGATGATCTGACACTGAGTGCACTTGTTTTGGGATGATTTCCCCTGAGGATCTCAAGTTCTCCAAACTCCATTGATATGTCCTGATCCTCCGGTACAATGATGCCTGCGTAGGCTAATTTATCCATGACTTTTTTTCGTATCCCGGAATACATTGCCAGTGACGCCTTTCCAAACCCAATAACGAAAACCCTGTGTGATTGATCAATATCTCCGGAAATTTTCTCAGCATATCTTTCAACGGCAGATGACGGAGACAGGGATGAGAAAACGTGGTTCAGGCAATCGAGGATGATCTTTCTCTCTTCCGTCTGTTTCACTTCATCATAATTTTTCACAAGCATTCCCACTTTACCTCCACCATTTTCTCTTTCCTCATCCATCCCCCATATACCAAGGCAGAATATTCTGTCCGTAACAGGGGAAAATATACACATCCAGTAAATAGTGATTCTCTACATTATTTTATCAGTTATGTGCTGTACCCATGGAAGCACCTCCCATATAAACGAGGGACCATGATGTGCAAAGAAGTCAAGGTTACCCGGAGACCTGAATATCTGGCCATTTCTGTAAGCCGTGGTCCTGTCCCATCCCCTTTTCTTAACCAGTTCCTTTAACTGATCATCCGTGAATTTGGAATACATCTTTGGTTCGTAGAATATGATTTCCGGATCTTTTTCAAGAATATAGCTGTCGGATGGTTGTATCCATTCACCGTTAAACCCGGAATATATGGACTTTATTCCCATGAGGGCCAGTGCGTCTGTTATGTAACTCTGCGATCCGAAACTTACCGGGCCTCCAAGATCAATCTCCAGATACCCCCTCAGTTCCGGATGCTTTCGTATGGAACTGAATATCTTAATCATCTGGAATTCAAGGTTTCTTGCCTCATCCTTCCTGTTTGTTACTATTCCGACCCTGGAGACCATATCTATAATGCCTGCAACTGATGAGGGGAGTTCTAATATATAAACAGGGAATCTCTCCTTTAACTTCTCGTAAAGATCCTTCTGGAAACCCGAGACTGTAAGGACAAGATCGGGGTTGATCTCATCAAGCACCTCAATCCTAGTACTTCCATAGCTTCCCACCTTCCTTATGTTCTTGGTTGCAGCAGGCCTGGAACAGAATGCAGAAACTCCCACAAGCCTGTCTCCAATTCCCAGTTCAAAGAGAGTTTCCGTTATTGCAGGACTGAAACTCACGATCCTCTGAGGATACTCCGGAATATTTACGCTTGATCCTGACGGGAGAACAAATTCTGGCATGTCTGGTAATGCCTAATACCTTAAAAAAATCACCATTTTGAAATAAGTTGCTACTGGTATCAGGACAAATCAAGAATAATAGGTGGAAGAGTGAGTGGTTATTGCATCCATGAGAACTGGGAACTTTCTTTCAGACCAGATGTGAAATATTCACCATCTCCATAAAAATATATCATGATAGATCTAGGTAATCCCATTACCTGACTTATGGGATTTATGTTTATTCAGACCTCAATCAAACTCACAATAGATATTTAACCCACATCAACTGTACCTGAATCATTGTATCACGGTACCGCTACAGGCTTCATGCTGCACAATGTTCTCATAATCTTCCAGCTTTCTTCCGTCTATGACAAATATCCTGATTTTGGACCTCTTGGCTATATGCAGTGATGTCAGATCCATGAACACGTTTGGACCAGCGCCTATTGATTTTTTAAGTGACAGGGCAATGGCATCATCGTATGACATTCTTCCAATCTTCTCCGCGTTTCTGTTGGTTCTGGGATCATCAGTGTAAACGCCATCAACAGATGTGGCATTTATGAGCACTGTTGAACCCAACCTTTCCGCAAGAAGTGCGGCAACAGTATCCGTTGTATGTCCTGCTTCGGTACCTCCCATTATGGTGAATCTGTAGTTGTTTGAAAGTTCAGCGGCGTCGTTTATGTTCGTGGGTATCTTCAGATTTGAGTTTTCAAAGAAAGTGGTCATGGCGAGGGCGTTCATCCTTGTGGCGTTAATACCAATCTCATCGAGAATAATGTCATTGGTCCCTGTTTCCCTCAGATCTGATATGTAGTTTCTGGCCAGACGGCCTCCCCCAACAACAATTCCAACCTTCCCAAAAGCCTTGCTCTGTTCCATCATCTTCGAGAACTGCTTCATGAACACAATGTCAAGCCTGTCTCCTGATATGATAGATCCTCCAAGTGAAATTACAATTGATTTCATGAAACTGTATTGATTAAGATTATATATGATTATAAATTTTCTTGCCTGATGGCAAACGATGAATCGCAAATCAGGCGATACGAATTCAAAAAGGCACTGACAGAGATCAAGGATCTCCGTGGCAGGGGCACAGAACTCATTTCACTTTACATTCCGCCAGACAAACAGATATGGGATGTTGTACAGTACCTCAGGGAAGAGTTTTCAACATCATCCAACATAAAGTCAAAATCCACCAGGAAAAATGTACTTTCAGCCATTGAATCAATTATGTCAAGACTGAAATACTACAAATCACCTCCACCCACCGGCCTTGTATTTTTTGTGGGCCATGTTGCAACGCGAGGGGACCAGACAGAAATGTACACCAGGATAGTTGAACCTCCGGAACCTATCCAGACGTTCATCTACAAATGTGATTCAACATTTCATATGGAGCAGCTCGAGGCACAACTGGCTATAAAGGAGATGTACGGACTCATAGTCATAGACAGGAAAGAGGCAACCATAGGCATGCTGAGTGGGACAAACATCAACCTCATTGCCAATGAGCAGTCACTGGTACCAAGCAAGCATCATCAGGGGGGACAGTCATCGAGGCGATATGAAAGACTTATTGAAATAGCGGCACATGAATTTTTCAAGAAGGTCGGTGATATAGCAAACAATGCGTTCGTGCCCATTATTAAGGATATCAAGGGTGTTTTTATCGGCGGTCCGGGAGCCACAAAGGAATATTTCTTTGAAAAGGACTATTTAAGAAATGAGATAAAGTTCAAGGTGGCAGATCTCTTTGACATAGGATATACTGATGAAACAGGGTTGCGGGAACTTGTTGAAAAAGCATCCGATTCAATAAAGGATATGCAGATAGCCAGAGAAAAGAGCCTGGTGAACAGGTTTATGGTGGAGGTCAGGAAAACGGAGAACAGCCTTGCTGCATATGGTGAAGCCGCAATAAGATCGGCACTGGTGCAGAAAGCTGTGGACCTTCTCCTAATTTCCGAAAAACTTGATAAGACCAAATACACCTACAAATGCCCGAACTGTGGTTCAGAACAGGAGATTGTGAAACGACCTGAAGATGGGGTTTTATGCAAGAACTGCAACACACAGATGAATGTGGAGAAGGAGGAGGATCTTGTGGAGGTCCTGTATCACCTGGCAGATGCATCGGGGGCAAAGGTGGAGATAATATCCGGAGATAGCGAAGAGGGGATGCTGCTTGAAAAGGCTTTTGGAGGTCTGGCAGCCATACTCAGGTATGTTCCAAAGGATTCCCAGATTCCACAGAGTGCCAATTAGACCCTTGTAAGGGTTTCATCCTTCACTAAACTTCTTGGATCGAGCACCAGAACATCCTTGAACGATTTTATGGCATCAAGCGGTATCATGTATCTTCCGCTTGAATCCTTCTGAAATGTCGTGAGTTTGACATCACCCTTTGGTTGTGTCAGTAACGTCTTTATAAACCCAGTTTCTGTCTCCACTACAATATTGTCTACTTTGCCTATGATCACGCCATCCGTCGTAACAACTGAACGGCCTGTCAGTTCACTTGAAAACATTTTCATGGGTTTATCCATTGATGCATGGTGGGAAAGTTTAAAAAATCTTCCACGTCACTGGTACAGACCAAGTTCATCAACGCTCTTTCTCCTCTCCTTCACGTTCTTCCCCATGTTTTCTGAAAGATTCTTGTAGAATTTAAGAACCTCTTCATCAACTGACGGTTTTATGTTTTTCATTGCATCGAGGAAATCTCTCTGCGAAACAGACTTAGCTTCGGGATCTCTTCTGTATGCCATCATTCCCGCTTCACGGCAGAGATTTTCAAGATCCGCTCCTACATATCCATCAGTATTTTCCGCAATCATTCTCAGGTTTACATCCTTTGTCAGTGGCATTGGTTTGGTATGTACCTCAAGTATCTTGACCCTGCTATCAACATCTGGGGGAGGTATGTATATGATCTTGTCGAATCTTCCCGCCCTGAGAAGCCCTGAGTCTATTATATCCGGCCTGTTGGTTGCAGCGAGAACGACAACCCCCTGAAGCACCTCTATTCCATCCATTGATGTGAGGAGCTGATTCACCATCCTCTCCGTAACACCAGAATCACCAAATGACCCTCTTCTGGGTGCAATTGCATCTATTTCATCGAGGAAAACGATGGTGGGGGCAACCTGCTTTGCCTTCTTGAAGATCTCCCTTACGGCTTTCTCACTCTCACCAACCCACTTGCTCAAAACCTCTGGTCCTTTAACAGAGATGAAATTCGCATTGCTTTCGTTGGCAACGGCCTTGGCAAGCAGAGTCTTGCCCACTCCTGGAGGACCATAAAGAAGGAAACCCTTTGCAGCTCTTATTCCAAGGCGTTTGAACACCTCAGGTTTCAGGAGTGGGAGTTCCACGCTCTCCCTCAGTTCATCCTTTACGCTGGAAAGACCACCTATATCATCCCATGTGATGTTTGGCACTTCAACTGTAACTTCCCTGAGGCTGCTTGGCTCAATGTTCTTTAGAGCGTCCTTGAAATCATCCTCTGTTACAGCCATTTTTTCCAGTATCTCAGTGGGGATTGGCTTATCGAGATCGATCTCCGGAAGGTAACGTCTAAGTGCGTTCATTGCAGATTCCCTAGCAAGTGCAGCCAGATCCGCCCCGACAAATCCATACGTGTAGGATGCCAGTTCATCCAGGAATTCATTTTTCTTGTCCTCGTCCATGCCGAATGGCATTCCCCTGGTGTGAATTGCCAGGATTTCCTTTCTCCCTTTTTTGTCAGGCACTCCAATATTGATTTCCCTGTCAAACCTGCCGGGTCTTCTCAGCGCCGGATCAACAGCATCGATCCTGTTTGTTGCGCCTATGACTATTACATGACCCCTCTCCTTCAATCCATCCATTAGGGTGAGAAGCTGTGCAACTACTCTTCTTTCAACCTCTCCCTGGACCTCTTCCCTCTTTGGTGCTATGGAATCGATTTCGTCCACGAATATGATTGAAGGTTCCGATTCTTCAGCCTTGATGAATATTTCCCTTAGCTTCTGTTCGCTCTGGCCGTAATACTTGCTCATTATCTCTGGTCCATTGATTGAAAAAAAGTTTGCACCAGATTCGTTGGCCACAGCCCTTGCTATGAGTGTCTTGCCTGTTCCAGGCGGACCATGCAGGAGCACACCTTTTGGAGGATGGATACCAAGCCTTTCAAATAATTCAGGATGTTTAAGTGGGAGTTCGATTATTTCCCTCACTCTCCCAAGTTGATCTGAGAGGCCGCCAATATCCTCATAACTTATTCTTGATACATCTTCGAGAACCTCTGAAGCTGGTTCTTCCCTTATCTCTATCTTGGTCTCCTCTCCCACTTCTATTGGAAGTTTGGAAGGCGTGGACTTGACTACCTTGAAGAGTAAGCCGGAATGCCCCGCAAGGGTAAGTCCCGGAACGCTGATATTATCCTGTTCCATCATCGGTCTTCTTATGAGGGCTTTCTGGACGAATTCATCAATTCCTTCTCCGAATTTAAGTCTCTGATCCTTTCTTATTATGGGGGCAAGGATCACTTTTTTTGCCACTTCTGTGTGGACCTTCCTTACCTTGACCTTGTCCCCAATGGAGCAACCACAGTTGTTTCTCATGACACTGTCTATACGGACAATCCCCTTATTTTCGTCCTCGGGTCTTGCCCGGTAGACCCTTCCAACTGTTTTTTTCTCCTTTTCTATTTCAACAACGTCTCCTATTTCCGCACCAAGTGTTAATCTGGATTCCTCGTCTAATCTGACCCTTGACATACCGGGATCAGTTGAATTTGCTTCAGCTACTCTGAGCACTATTCCATCTGTATATGGCATAGCTCCGTATTGTCAAATGACTATTTTAAAATTATGAGGTTTGAGTTTTTCCATCACTCCTTTTATGTATATGACGTTCTGGTTTGAACGTAACCCTAACAATGGAAAAGATCATTCTCCCGTTGCCACTGGATGGTCTTCATAAGACACCCACTGGCTCCACCCACCTGGATAGAGGAGTACCTCCCTTCCCGCAATGGACATGGCAACGATGTTTACACAGGCTGTTACTCCAGATCCACAATACACGACAGGTTCATGCTCAATGCCACTGAATTTCTTCTTCAGGATCTCTTTGGGGAGATATCTTCCATTTTCGTCCAGGTTGCTCTTATAATCAATGTTCAATGAACCCGGAATATGACCTGCAACTGGATCTATAGGTTCAATTTCACCTCGATATCTTTCAGGTGATCTGGAATCTATGATACACAGATCATCTCTCCCGCTTTTCAGCTGATCCAGGGTAACGATCATCCCATTGTGAATGATTGGTTTGAAATTTCCCTCCGTTCTATCAGGTGTCTCTCTGGACAGCTCATATCCGGCATCAATCCATGATCTTATGCCACCGTCAAGGATGAATACCTGTTCATGACCATAATATTTCAATAGCCACCACAGCCTCGCTGACCCGCTGCCTTCATCATCGTATGCAACAACTGTGACTCCATCTTTCAGACCCATACTGTTCATGGTCTTTGAGAATTCTTTGGGATCAGGCAGGGGGTGTCTCCCTGTATGTTGACCTTTCTTCCCGGTGAGGTGGGTTTCAAGTTCCAGAAAATACGAACCAGGGATATGGCCTTTCTGGTATTCCCTGATACCATATTCCCTATCCATAAGATTGTATCTACAATCCACTACTATTATATTCCCTGTTTCAAGTTTTGATCTGACCCATTGGGCATCTACCAGGATTCTGTTGTTTTCAACCATCATTTAACACCATCTGTTTTAAATTTACTACGGAACGAGTGAAATTTACATGTTTTATTGTGGTCGCATGAATTTCAGGTTTATAGTTTTTCCACAAAACAGGTAAAACCACAAATGATCCAGAAGATCAGACTATGTTTACAAGATCATTCAAATATTTTTTCGCATATTTTCTCGAGTCGTCTTCATTTACCTGGTTCTTTTTCTTTCCAGTTTCCCCAGCTATTACAGTCTCAAGGGTTGGGTCAATCATTGTAATCTTCAGCGGTATTTCGAAATTATAAATAGATCTTTCACTGAGTTCTAATAGTCTGGTCATAAGTTGAGTTTCTCAATTCTTTTTGATATTCTTCGTGATACCCTCGAACGGACTTTCTCAGAACCGTAGTTTTCTTGGACGAAGTCATTAATCGCCAGCAGACTCCCTTTAACAACTTCAGCATCTCCTGTGTATTGGACTGCAAACCGATCAGAAAGTAGTTCATATCTATAATTCAATATTATAAACATGATAAGTGAGAGGACACATACAACACATAACGCTGTTGGTACATAGAAAAACTCACCAAGTAAACCAAGAATAGATAACAAAACTGTTGAAAAGATTAAGATCAACAGCGAAAAAAGAAATGAGTGCGCCAAGAGTCTCTTGGACCTATCATCATTCATTCTTGCATGACCCAGTTCGTGTAGGATGAGTGGATCAAGTTTTTCCAAGTTAAATTTATCAACCAGCCGTTCATCGATGAAGACCTCAGGCCTTTCCAGGTTCCCCCGAGTAAATAATGGGGGGAATCTACCGTTGTTATTGAAAGACATTACAAGGATACCATTCTTGGCTATCTCCTTGTATTTCACGGAGTAGTGATCTGACAGTTCCTTATCATCCGTGCATACTAAATTGTTCCTGTTGAATTTACCCAAGGAGCCAGAAAATGGAACGTCTCCTTCCTCAGCTCGAGGTCTCAGAAGCAGGAAATAGTCCACAATTCCAATTATGATCAAAACAATAAAGGCAGTGAATATGGAAAGAGGGAAATTAAAAGAAATTTGCGGATAAATCATTATAAATATACCAAAAATTACCAGAATTATGAAGTCGATCAGAACTGCTGCTATTCCCATGGATGTTTTTTTCAAATTATATCACTTCCTAACTATTACTTTGGCGATTCGTATTTAATAGATCCAGCGTTTCAAAGAAAAATGAGGCACTTATATATTTTTCTACGGTTATAAACGCATTTTGTTTACACGGCCACAATCGCACTGGCGTTGACAATTAGAGAGTCAAGAATGCATTTTCCAGGTCTTCTATGAGGTCCTGAACATTTTCTATCCCAGCTGACATCCTTATGAGAGAATCTGAAATTCCCAGACTTTTCCTTTCACTGGAGGGTACCCCTTTATGAGTCATGCGTGCCGGAATTTCTATGAGTGATTCCACTCCACCCAGGCTTTCAGCCAGTGAGAATACCTTCAGGGTTTTCAGGAATTTTTCGATCTTTTCGGCTTTCGCTTCAAGTTCGAAGGAGAGCATCCCAC
>JAJZOT010000254.1 GCA_021847855.1 Thermoplasmata archaeon
CAAGGGAAGGAGTTGCTGTCCAATTTTTTCTCCTTCCTGTATTCCTGATAGAATCTTCCAAGGGGATATGAACCCCCGTCGATGAATTTGAAAATGGGTTCACATTCGGGTTCATGCGAAATAAAATTCCTGACCATAGACAGTGCAAGATTTCTGATGTCATCATGAGCGTGTGGGGTTGTTCTGAGTTCGGCAAAGTAACACAATTCCCTCAGGTTTGTGTGGACAATCATCTGATGATTGATGCACATTGGAAGCACGTACTGTGCTGCTTCACTGTTATTGCTATCCTTTATTATTTCTTCATGAAACTGTATGGCCCTATCCACAATGCTTACAAATTGATTCTTTATTTCAGGATCCAATTCAATTAATTCTGGTATATCATAACCAAAATCAGGCATCAAGCTTCCCCTCACAATACTCATGAATCTATGCCTCTGAAATTCCCTAAATATCCCGTAATTCATTTTCAGTGAGAAAGTTATATCCACAAATTCAAAAACTCTGGGAAGTTTGTCTCTCCTATTTGTTCTGATGCTGGCAGCTTTAAGGAGAAATTCGTTCCTGTCCATTGAATTTATTCCCATAAGTTCTGAAATATGATCAAGATTCCATTTGTTGTAGCTCATGATCATTGATTGGGGACTCTGATTTCGTTCATGATATTGATAAATAGAATTTCTCTCTTTTAGATATTCCACATACTTCTCACCGTGTCTGTTTCTGGCAGATCGAATGATCTGCCCATAATCAGAGTCCAGTTCGTTGAAGATCATATCTGAAAGTTCCTTAGCTTCCATCAATCCGGATGAAGAGAGCCTCTGTATCAGTGAAATGTACGATCTGGCATTTCCTGACACACCAATATTTGTAACTGTAGACAATGGAAGAATTGCTCGTATGTCATCAAGCGATCTGGCTCTTATGGCAGATTTGTATGCCCTTTCAGCATTGGTATCATTTTCGTTTCCAAACATGTTGAATGGATATTTTTCCATGAGAAGATCATTGATTATTGGAAGTGCAGAGGAGTAGAAATCGAACATCTTATCCATGATCTCTTCGTATTTTTCCTTAAATTTCCCACTCAAGCCCGTTTTATCAAAATCAAGATATAAATACCTGCCATCGTACTTCCTATCATATCTGACGTACCTTGAGGATTTTTCGAGGAAGGACAAACCTATTCTTCCTGTTTCTATGATCTTTGCTGCAACGTTGGAAATATTCTGCATCCCCATCTGCACATTGACCAATTCTGCAACTGATTCATCACCATATTCTAGAAAAATCTTTTCATAGAATTCCTTTCCCCTGTCAGGATTGGTAAGAAACTCCTTTTCAAAAAGATCCCTGATGTCAGGGTTTGCTGCCCTGCTGTATCTTGATAGAAGTGCCCCTCTGTCAATTTGGGAGCCAGAACTTAAAATGAAAACATTTCTTTCGGTGTTTGAAAAAAAATTGGATTTTTTATTTTCACTCATTTTTCCTCAACAGGAACAAAGTAGACATCTGTTGCGGTGAACTCCAAATTCCTCTTGAATTTTGCCCTGACCTTCATTCCAATCTTAATGTCTTCCAGTTCTGCACCAATGAGTCTCGACATGAACAGTGAATCAACACCATCAAATTCGACCATAACCAAGTTGAATGGTGTTTCCTTCAGGAATGCTTCACCTCCAAAGTAGCAGGTTGTAAATGTGTGTATTCTGCCTTCATTCGGGAGTTCATACCATTCCGTCTCGGCTCCACACATCATGCAATGTGATCTCGGTGTTGCATAGGTGTAGGAACACTTTTTACACTTGCTTCCCATGAGTTTCTTCTTTCCCATAGCCCTGAAAAATTCAGAGTCCTGTGCATAACTGTGTATATAATCTATCTCATAGTGGGATTTTACTATGAGAGGATCAACATTATACACCTCAGTTACGTCTTGTTTTTCTGGCATTTTTGCGTTATAATCTATTGTCATTTTACCGCCTCCATTACTGAAACTGTTACATAAGTACCTGTACCTGCATGGCTGTGAAGAAGTCCCCTCTTTGGATTGGATATCTGCAGCTTGTCATTTCCAAAGTGCTTTTTTATACTCCTCTGTAACTGCCAGAACACGAAAACCGCCTGCATGATTCCAGTTGCACCAACGGGATGTCCGCATGCCAATAACCCTCCGGACGGATTTACCGGAACCTTTCCATTAAGGTCTGCTTTCCCTTCCGATACGAAATTTGCTCCCTCTCCATATTTACACAATCCAAGGTCCTCATATGTCTGAATCTCTGATGATGTGTATGCATCGTGAAGTTCTACTACATCTATCTCTTCAAGAGGGTTCGTTATTCCTGCATTTCTGTATGCTTCTGCAGCTGCTGTTCTGCCTGCCCGGAATGAGTGAACTCCAGGATACTTGAGATTCTTGTAGTCGCTTTCCTTCTCATGAGGTAATAGTGGCACTTTTCCAAAGGGCCTGTCTGAAAGTCTCATAGTGTCTGTACCACTTCCAATTCCTTTCACAAGGACAGGGTTGTCGCAAAGTTCAAAAGCTTTTTTCTCGTCTGCAAGAATTGCAACAGCGGCACCATCTGACATTGCACATACATCGAGTCTGGTGAGAGGGTAAGAAACCATTGGAGAATTTCTGACATCCTGTATGGTTAGCTTCATTGGACTCTGTGCATAAGGGTTTGAAAGAGCGTTATTATGGTTCTTTACAGAAACCTGTGCAAGCTGTTCTACTGTTGCACCGAATTCATGTAGATATCTTGCAGCCATCATGGCATAATATCCGGTGTAGAATCCACCAACCGGGTAATCGAAATTCGTATCACTTGCGAGTGCAATAAACTCATTGCCTTTCCAAGTGTTTACGTGGGACATAGACTCAAAACCGTAAACAGCACATGTGTCCATTCTTCCAGAAGCAATTTCCTCTACTCCAGCCTGGAATGATAGTCCTCCTGTTGCTCCACCGCCTTCCACTCTTCTGCTTGGTTTTGGTGTTAAGCCAAGATAATCCTGAACCATAACACCTGACATAAGCTGCCTCTGGAAATGATCTGAAAAATATGATGCAACTGAGCCATCAATATCTTTCAATTCCAGATTCGCATCATTCATCGCATAATCAAAGGCTTTTTTGACCCTAAGCCTGAAATCCATATCGGGAGAAGATTTTGTAAATTTGGTCACCCCTCCGGATATCATATATACGTTCCTACTCAATTTTCCCATTTTAGATCAATTGGTGAAAAGGTGTAAGGATATTAATTTTTTTGTGCTTAATATCCCCTATGTGACAATATACCATGAATGTCTACAGTGTTTTTCCTGTTCAAGTCACTCTTTGCAATTTAGAATCGATTAATTGTTTTCATTCTCTTATCTTCAGATTCTTATCTAACACCTGACAGAAGAAATTTACAATATTCCGGGCAAGATAGCCACATCTGTATCATTTCAGAAACACAATTAATTTATTACGAAAGTTTAACAGCATACGGGTTATATAATCTTGTATTTCATTCCTCTGAAAATTTGATTGGTTTCTATATCAAACACCATAGAAATTATAGATTGGTGAACGAACAAATGTGGAAAAGGTATTATAATGATTAAAGATTACGAAGCAAAGACTTTAATAAAGAAAAACCTTAACGGTTTGAAATAGTCTAAAAGGTGAAGAAATGGCAGCACAAAAACCACACATAAATTTG
>JAJZOT010000255.1 GCA_021847855.1 Thermoplasmata archaeon
CTTCAACAGGAAATTCGTCAAATCTCACCTGATGAGCAGGCAGAAGTTGGAGGATATATCGTCCAGGCTTAACCTGCAGGCAGAGATAAAAGAGGAAAACGGGTACATCAGGGCTGCATTCAAAAAATGAAATAATGGTGGCTTGTAACATAGCCTTCAGGAAATGCCCATTTAAGGAATGACTGATATGGGCCACGCTTTTCATGATTAATTTTACGTTGTTGTTAATTGGCTACTTCAAAGCGCGTGTATGATTTGCATACTGCATCTATTATTACGATATTTTATATACGATTTAGGTTTATATATACTAGTGATCATTCTTGAAAAAGACCGTTTCTGTTTTTGATCGTTAGCGCACTTTTTGTATTAAGCGCCTTTTTTATTCTGACAAGCTCTGGAGATTCCAGTTATATCGCAAGTACTCCAGCGATTGGACCTCACAATGCCGGGAACTTACCAGGTACTTCTTACGTGTTCAATATGACTACGGAAGACAGTGACTTCCTCTGGTATTCGCAACCTGGAGGCGGGGGGCCAGCTGGCGGAAACGGATCAATGTTTGGAACATGGTCTGGGACGCCATATGGAAACGGAACTTCAACCTCCTTTGGTTATGTAAACCTTGGCGGAAGCGAAGATTTTGGGCCAATGACCGTCAGCGCATCTGCGGCCATTATTACCACTGAATTCGAGATAAACCAGAATGAATACACTTCACCGGTTTCCTACCGTGAGAGCGGAAATGGACACTATGTCCTTAGCCCGACGAGCGTTCTTGCGCCATTCAATACGCTGGGAATGCCCACCTATGAACTCGTTTCGGGTTACCTGAATTTCAGCGGGATGCCAAGTGTCGCGAACTACACTGGAGGATTTCTGCTTCAGGTGCAATATGTCCATGTGAATGGGCCGGCACCCCCAATGATGCAGCAGAATATGCCAGTGTCCCATCCTTTGCCACATTCTCCACCCGGGCCAGTGAAAGGCCCACTGGCTCAAGGAAAAGTATTCACTAGTATTATTTCAGCATATCCTTTTACAGTGTACAGTTCAACATACCGCGATTTGGTGCTGGCATTCAATGTGTACACACAGGACCCGAATGGGATTGTTTATAACGGCCCGTACTATCAGTTTTCGCAGGAGTTAAACAAGATTTTGCCTGATGCGGGAATTGTATATTTTGACTCCTCCGTTCAAAACCTGACAAGCGCTGTCATGGACCTACCAGCCGGGTCTACAATTGCAATAGAACCCGGCATGTATCAAATAACCTCTCCAATAATAATTACACATTCGCTCACCATAACCTCTGAAAATGCCGCCCCTGGAGAAATGGTTACGCTTGTTGCACCGAGAAACCAGTTAGTCGGGTCGGGACAGCCAAGGTCCGTTTTCCAGATCGGAGGGACCAATGATCCATCCTCAGACGCCGGCTTTGGTGTTTCCACCCCGGTAACGATTGAGTCTCTCCATTTCGAGGGTGCAGGCGTGGAAATTCCAGGAACAGGTGCATCATATGTTACGGTGAGTGAGAATGTATTTACTAATATGTACAAAGAAGCGATAGGATATCACGGAAATTTCTTTGAGTCAGGCCAGTTCGGAACTCACCTTGTCATTTCAGGGAATTATGTGAACGGCGCTGGTATGCCCGTCGGTTCTGATGGCATCTTCATCGGCAACGCATTTAACAGCACCATACAAGGAAACTATGTTAAAGACACCGGATGGGCAGGGATAATATTGACAGGAGCATCGCAGGGAGATGAAGGGTACAACATGATATCCAACAACTTCGTGTCCCATATTCCCCGTGAAGGCATACAGGTGGCGTTTGGTACCCATGACACAATCGTACATAACGTGGTAAGTTATGCTGGCGAGGCTTCTTCTGTTCCCGGTAGGGATGCTGCAATAGCTGTTTTCAATCCAAATCAGAACAATCTAACAATATCTGGAAACGTGCTTGAGAACAGTTTTGAGGGTGTAGGTTTCGACCAATACAACACCTCGTACTCGTCAAATGCAATTGGTGCAAACATATATATCAATTTCAACGACCTGGTGCATAACACTGTTGATGCCTACAATGGAGCAAGAGGCACGCTGGACGCGAAGTACAACTACTGGGGCTCACCATTCGGACCCGCTTCCGGCATGATCTCCGGAAACATAGATTATACACCATGGCTGCGTACACCGGTAATGGGCCAGCGAGGTATAGGCGTGGGACTCTTTCTAGTTCCACCTGGCCCTGCCTCGCCATTTATATAATATTCATTCTGTAAAAATCATTTATTTTTATGAAAGTTTGAATGAATATTCTCTTTCACTTTACCGCCGTCTCTTTTATTTTAGCTGTACTGCTTGCTCCTATTCTGAAACTCAGGAGATCTGCGATCCTTCCCGATGCATCCAGGAGAGCTATTGCGTCAGAATATGTGTGTATTCCCCCCGCAGCCTTGATCCCGATGTCAGGATTGTACTTGCGTGACAACTCCGCCATAAGTCTTACATTCTCAACCTGTGCTCCTGTCTTGTTTCCTATTGATGCGGCATACTTATCATCTTCAAAACCGGTTCCCGTCTTAATGAAGTCTGCCCCGGAGGTCATGACGAGTTCATAGAGTTTTTTCTTTTCCGCAACGGTTGTGTAGGCATCCTCCACTATCACCTTTATCAACCTGTTGTTGAGATGGGCGGAATTCACCACCTGTTCCAGGTCACTCTTTACCAGATCAAATCTTCCCGATTTTACATATCCCATAGGAGCCACAATATCCAGTTCCTCGGCCATGCCTGCTAATTTTTCCACCGAGATTGTCCTAGTCTCGGTCGTTCCTGCCCCAAATGGAAAGTCAACAACTACCGCAATCTTCAGGTTGAAGTGATTGGAATCAATATAATTCCTTGCCGTCTCAAGATAGTTTGGTTCTATACAAACGGAATATGCCTTGAGGTAAACAACCTCATACCTGATTTCCATCACACAACCAACACCAGTTGCTTTCCCGGAAGCTGATGTGTTGAGATATTACCAAAGTGTCTCCTCCGTTGCCAGTGTGCCCATTATGCTCTACAATGAATCCGCGGTTGGAAATCTGCTGAAGATCGAGACTGTTAAGAAAATATTTCAGACGTTTGATAATGTCAGGTATTACAAGGACAGTACACACAACCTTATTGACGCACACTCACTGCTGTCAATTGATAATCCACCAGCTGTTTTTGCTGGAAGTGACGGGCTGATCTATGATGTAATTATGTCCGGTGGAATTGGAATAGTTTCCCTGATCATAGACGTGTTTCCTGGCTTGATCACGGATATCGTTGCCTCAATGGAAAGAAAAGACTATAAAAGGGCATTGGAACAGCAGAGATTTATACTGAAAGTCCGGTCAGTGCTCAAGACCGGAGGCTTGACCGCGGGATACAGATTTGCGTCCGCCTTGGTTGGCATTCCTATTGGTAATGCAAGAGTACCTTATTCCATGATTTCGGAGACGGACAAAAAGACAATACACACTGAGCTTGAAAATTTGCGTCTCATTTGAATCAAGTACTTCCTCCCCTTTTATTTCAGACCTGAAAACCTAAAATACCATGTAAACCATATGTTTGCCAATGGAAGATACGGATAGGGAAAACAGCGCATTGCCTGTTGATGAATACATTTCACATCATAGAGGCATGTATGAATCTCTG
>JAJZOT010000256.1 GCA_021847855.1 Thermoplasmata archaeon
GAACCCTTCCCCAGCCATCTTGGAAGCACCGTAACTTGAAATCGGCATATATGGTCCATAATTTTCAGGGGTAGGCATTACCGATGCCTCTCCATACACCGTAGAACTTGACGCAAATGCAATTTCCCTTGTGTCCGTGAGCCTCATGAATTCAAGAACCTGGAGTGTGCCATTTGCATTCACATCGAAATCTAGTTCTGGATTAGACGATCCCCCCCTGACATCAGAGTTTGCTGCGAGGTGTATGACAAGATCAAATCGGCCCAGTCTTTTGAGGTCTTCGGCATTCCTGATATCCGCCTTTTCGAACCTTACCTTCTTATCTTCAATAAGTGGCCGGATAAACCTGTCATCTACATTTGAAAAATTATCAATCCCTACAACCTCATTTTCAACCGACAGCAAATCTGTCATGTTCGAACCAATGAAACCTGCAGCACCAGTAATAAGGATCCTTTTTCCTCTCATGTTCTTCCAACCATAATCATGATACCCCTAATCTGAATTTTGATCTAAAAATTAATTGAAACTAATATCTGAGGTAGGTAGTTTATTCAATTTAAACTCCTCTGCCACACAGATGAGTTCCGTATATGAACAGAGACCGCAGCTGGTTTTCTGGGAAACCACAAAAGCATGCGAGCTTTCTTGTATACACTGCCGGGCGGTTTCACAAAGCAAACCATCTCCCGATGAGATGAGTCTCGATGATTCCTTGAGGTTTCTTTCATCGCTTAAATCATTTGGTAGTAGCCCGGTCCTGATCCTGACGGGTGGAAACGTCATGCTAAGATATAACATAGGGGAAATTGTTGAATCAATAGGCACCAGCTCAATACCGGCAGCTGCAAGCCCGGCAGTCTCTGATTCTCTGACTCCTGAATCTGTACAAAGAATGATTTCAGTTGGAATACGTTCATTCTCAATAAGTCTGGACGGCAAAAAAGCCTTTCACGATATGGTCAGGGGGTCTGGCTCCTACTTCAGAACGATTGAAGCCGCGGATATGCTGAAGCAGAAGGAAGCGAGGCTGCAGATCAACACTCTTGTTACCGCCGACAACATATATGATCTGCCATTTATACTGAAATGGTTAATTGAGAATGGAATCAAGGTATGGGAAATATTCTTTCTTGTCAGGACAGGAAGGGGCATAGATCTCAAAGATCTCAATAAAAAAGAATATGAGGGGGTGTGCATGTTTCTTGTCTTTGCTTCCGGTTACGGGATCAATATAAGAACTGTTGAAGGGCCGTATTTCAGGGTGCTGGCAAAAAGACACAACGACGGCATGAAAGAAGAGGGAAACCCGGTGTTTGAGAAGATGAGAAACATTGCCGAATCAATCATAGCATCTCCACGGGAATCAGATTACAAGATACCAGTCGCAGGAACTTCCGACGGAAACGGGATAATATTTGTTGGGCATGATGGATCGGTATATCCGAGTGGGTTTCTGCCGATAAAGGTTGGTTCCATTCTGGAAAAGCCAATAAGTGAGATCTACAGGGAAAGCGAACTTCTGATATCTCTGAGGGATCGAAAGAATCTGGCCGGAAAATGCGGGTCCTGTGAATACAGGGAAGTTTGTGGGGGAAGCAGGGCAAGGGCTTTCTATTATACAGGATCCGTTCTTGGAGAAGATCCACTCTGTCCTCGTGTAATCTGACATCTTTCAATCAAAGCACTCTGAAAAGAATCACTCGCATAATGCAAATTTATGCACTATTTTTAGCAACGAAAAGATTATAACGCCTCGGGATAATAAACATAAGTAATGTCAGCGCTTAAAGGTATTTTTGGTCCTGTCAGAATCCTTTCTGCCTTTGTCCTCAACGGCATAGTACCGCTGTCCTTATTCTACCTCTCTGGTGCACTTAACCTGGTAGGAAGCGAATCCCAGATAACTTATCTGGTACCTGGATTTCTTGCAGGAGGCCTCCTTTTTTCAATCATGGGCGCATTGGTTAGCAAAGTCAGGTGTTCAGCCCTTATTTCACTCGTTGCTGGCGCGGCATTAATCGCTTCATTGTTTATTTTTGTGGACTTTGATAAGGTCCTTCTTCCTTCATCTGCATTTTCCTATGGTTTTATATCCGAGGCACCATGCATGTTCCTTCTGGCATTATTCAGTAAGGAATACCTGGCAAATTTTTTCAACAGAATGGCAGTGGTAAAGGCAACCGTGTTTGGTTTTTCTCCGCTATTCCTGGCTCTTCTGTATGCAATAATCTACATCAAATCAGGTCAGGCACACCTTGTAAATTCACTCATTCCTGGCCAGGTCATTTCCATCATACTTCTACTTATTTCCATGCTGCTGCCGGTTCAAGCACAAAACAGAGGTGTTTCCAGCAGTAACACATGAGGTGATAAGACGCAGTCTCTGATTAAAAAAATTGCAATAATTATGTCTGTGATTTTGTTACTTTCAACCTTTCTAGTTCCAGTAAGTATTGCTGTCACCGATCATAATTATCCGGTTTCCAGGACGCCGATTAAACACGTGATTGAAATAATGATGGAAAACCACAGTTTTGATAATTTTTTCGGTACATATCCATCTAACAATCTATCATTGAAGGTGAACCATCCATTGAACCTCAACAACCTGACAAATTCATCGTTCATAGAAAGATTACCTGCCGGTACTTTCAGTACTCCGGACCCCGTGGAGGGATATACCGCATATCATCTTGACTGGAATCATGGCAAAATGAATGGATTCTTAAATGGATCCGGGAGGCAATCCCTGACAACTTTCACAGCAGACCAGATGGCGCCAGAATGGGATCTTGCAATGGAGTTCGCGATTGACGACATGGACTTCAGCATGCTTACTGAAACAACTCCTAACAGGCTTTACAGTCTTGCTGGATACTCTCCTGTGATGAACGATTATGGGCCGCCGCCATGTATTCCTTATGATGAGACTATAATGTCCGAGCTTGACAGCTATAATTTAAGCTGGGGTTATTTCGTCCAGAATGTTTCCGACGGGTATGCACCCGTTAACTTTATCTCAGGCATCAATGCGCATTCATCAAATATACAGGACTGGTCGTCATTCATCAGTGATCTGGGGACTGGAAACCTTCCTAACGTCTCCTGGGTAATGCCAGTGGGCGGTGGCGCCTCTGATCTATATTCACAGGGACCACCCAACAATGTTCTGTTCGGTGAAATGTGGATTATGTATCTGGTAAACGCTGTGATGAAAAGCAGATACTGGAACAGCACCGCAATATTCATCACATACGACGAGGGCGGTGGTTATTACGATCAGGTCGCGCCCCCTGTCGTGAACGGAATCCAGCTGGGACTGCGGATTCCTTTCATTGCGATATCACCATATGCAAAGGAGAACTATGTTTCCAGTACCATCCTGGATCAGTCCTCGGTACTTGCATTCATTGACTATAACTGGAATATGCCGGCCCTTAACAGTTTTGTCTCGCTTTCAGGAATACCAGTTGACATGTTCGATTTCTCGCAGACTTATAAAAATGGCATTTTGATTCGGCAGCCAATAAGTCTGAGCGCGTATGGTTTGCCCGTGCCGGACAGCTATGTTTTTCCGTTCAATTCGTCAAAGTATTTCAATCTCTCTGATCTATTTCCAATTCCACTGGAATATCCGTTATCTGATCTGCCTTATGCAGAATATGGATCCAGCAATCTCACAATATCATCGT
>JAJZOT010000257.1 GCA_021847855.1 Thermoplasmata archaeon
GGAGAAGGGCGAAACTGTTCTCCCCTATGAAATCCAAAATTGTGTCAATATTGTCGATCTTGAAGTAGTCAGGTATGTACATAAACGACTATAATGTTATTACTTATTTTACTGTTGCACTATGCCTGAATGGGGCCACAAGGACATAGGACCTCATTTACTCTACTTCATGGTTCTGCAAATTGAGTCACTTATGGAAAGTAAGACTGGGAATGAAAAGGAAAAGATAGCCTCTTACCATATACCTGGAAGGGATAGTTTGAGTCACCAACAAGTTCTAGGATGCTTGAACTCTTCGATAATATAGAAATATTCCTCCTTCTAAGTGAAGGAGAGTTCGTCAGGACATTTTTCACCGGCTTGAATGGGAAACAGAAAATTGTTCTCAAACTCCTGAAGTCTCATGGGGATAAATGTACTTTTTAGCGAATTATTCTTTTTAAACAATCCCCCTATTTTAAATTTTTAACTGCGGAAAGTCATGTCGATATACCAGATGAGCGTATTTCAGAAGATGAATTGAAGGAATCCATATGTATTTTAAACTAGGAACGAGAAGCTCTCTACAAATCATATTCTCAAGCTGTAATCCCAGAGTGGGTTCATAGAAAAGTAATAAAGAAGTTGGAAACCGGTGAAGTTTCCTATGATCTTGAAGTAGGCACTTAGGTCATAAAATTATAGGGATCATCTGACCTTGGTGCGGGTTACCTTTTCATCGTCTTTTCGTCGAATCAGTTTTTCACATACGGTCAGAGACAAAACGATATTGACAATATTCGTTCAATGGTGCTTTAAAGCTTTTTTCTCGAAGATCACGATATCATTTAACAATCCTAAAAATGGACTACCCACACAAAGGTTGGAAGAACCACATAAATATTAATAACCAGGCCCGTAAAACACTGGGTCTCCATTTAAATGCTCCGACCGGGATTTGAACCCGAGTCGTCGGCTCGAAAGGCCGAAATGCTTGACCGGACTACACCATCGGAGCGTTCCTGCGTATAACGTTAGAAATTATATTTACCTTTTCATTGCAAAATTCCTGTAAATATTGGAAATCATTGAATGTTAAACATGCTTGAGGTCCTGTTCAGGCAGACGGTACCTGAGGATTCCGCAGTACCCACCAAAGCTTTTCACAACATTTCCAGGATCACTGTGAGAGCTGAATACATGTACATTTCCACCAGAATTCTTCAACTTCCCAAGGATGGCTCTGCTCTCTTCAGTTTTAAATGCATCCTCAGAGAGGAGGAGAGTCTCAATGGCTCCAGAATCAATAGCCTTTTCAACCATTTCCTTACCATACACTGCCAGATCATTAACCTTCAGGTTTTTCAGGAACGTTTCTATCAATTTCTGTTCCTCAACAAGCCTCATTGAAGAAAAGATGTCTTCGCTGTCCTTCGAAGCAAGAAATTCATAAATGGCGGCTTCATCTGACCGGTTTGTTGGAAAGGTGAGGATTTCCACATTAAGGTCCTTTCTTCTCGCCTTAAGGTATTCGGCCAGTGATTCCCTTGTAAATCCCTGGCCAAGAATAAGCAGAAATTTACCAGTGATTGATTTGCTGATCAGTGTTTCATAAATCTCCTGAAAATAATTATTCACGTTGTTTGTGGACGAGTAGTCCTTGCCGGATTTACCAGACCTGATTCGGGCAACAACCTGTATTCCGTAATTTCTCAACAGAGAAATGATCGCTTCTTCATCGTCCAGACATATAATGTGGTATTTCGTCTTGTAAAGGCCTTCACTTGCCTCGGTGAGCATCTTTCTCTGTTGTTCACCCCAGGCATCTTTCTTCAGGTTTAAGGTATCATCCATTCCAACCTGGAAGGAATGATGCTCCCCGAGAATATTCTCATCACCAGACACAATCTTTCCCAGTATTTTGAGGTTGCTCGAAAATTCCTGGAACTGTATGCTTTCTACTGTGAGCGTAAGTGTAACAGGTTTTCTTGAGGTCTCCTTTGATCTGGTCATATCATCCTTCTTTTCCACTCTTCTCAATGTGGTCATCCTCACAAGATCTCCGGGAGAAATTATGTTTTGAAGATACCAGAGATCATCCAGATCCTGTATGTGCAGCACCGTGTACCCCTCATCATTTTCAGGATCAATGATCTTCATTCTGCAACATCTCCATCAATATTCTGATCTTCTCCTCAATATTTTTTCTGTGAGTACCTGCCCAGTAAATCTTGTGGCAATCACTGCATATATAGATATCAAGTCTCCTTTCTGCCACGCTCTCTGGTACCATCTCATCTCCATAAGGCGGACTCATTTCCTCAAGAATTCCATTGCAGGACGTACATCTTGTGAAAAATCTTGAAGGATCAGGGGGATATTTTCTGAAAAACTCCAGCAGCTGGCCATCTGGTTCATCATTCTTTATAAAAAGCGATTCCCCTGTTCTTAAGGCAAGTTTCCTGTCCCTTGTTATGACAATTCTGTCGGACTCTGTAGCCATGCCAATAATCTCAGAATCAGTCAGTGAGGAATCCGCATAAAATGCGTCAAATCCGCACAGTCTGATCCACCTTGCAAATTTACCCAGCATTGCGTCTGCAATGAAAAGCTTCTCACCCACTCTTCCACCTTTTCATCAGATCATTTTCCACACCCATGAGATCAAGGATTCTTGAAACAACGAAATCTATCATCTCCTGGGATGTCTTTGGCCTGTTGTAATATCCCGGAATAGCTGGTGCTATAATTGCACCGTCTCTTGAGAGCCTGTACATGTTTTCAAGCACTATTGTACTGAGAGGCATCTCTCTTGGAACAAGAATCAGGCGTCTTCTTTCTTTGAGAGCAACAGCAGCAGATCTTGTTATCAGTGTGTCCGATATGCCTGAGGATATCTTTCCAAGGGTTGAAATTGAGCATGGTATGATTACCATTGTGTTGAATCTGAAGCTTCCGGAGCTGATTCTTGCAGCTATGTCTTTGTCGTCGTAGGTATATGTTGCCATGCTTTCAACATAATCTATTTTGTAATCTGTCTCAAGTTCAAGAACACGATTGGCGCTTTCAGATATGGCAAGGTGTACCTCATAGTCCTTCAGATTCTCCAGAAGTCTTATTCCAAGCACACTTCCGGATCCTCCTGTAATTCCAACCACATAAACCTCTTTCATTTAAATAACCCGGATTATTTTATAAGAATATGCCTGCTATTTATTTTAGGGTTGGCTTTCAAATACGGGAAACGGTTTTTAGCCGCCAAACTTTTAATTATGGAACCATCTGCAGATAATCAATGCTTCCTGTTAAACACAAAATAGAGTATGAACGTGACCGCAACTATCCCTACAATTATTGCAACATTCCTTTCAGTAACCGACGCTGGGTTTATGGTAGGGGTTGACCATGAAAATCCAGGGTATGCCCCCGCATCAAGGGCCTTTATGTTTGTGTATCCACTTACCTGGGACGAATCATTGGCAACTGCCCAGAAAGCCTTTGTCATGTTGGCAACGGTTGGAGACCCTATGCTGGATAGGGCAACAACAAGGGAACTGCCGTAGATATTCATTCCCGTGTAAGACAGGTCAAAAACTATGAGTTCCTGTGTCGCATTTGCGCTCCAGTTGTACGTCACAATAGTTCTGTTGTCTATGACATCAGTAAAGAAGTTATTCCAGTCTGATGAGGTGA
>JAJZOT010000258.1 GCA_021847855.1 Thermoplasmata archaeon
AAAGAGAAGAATTCGGATAACCACTAGATGAAAAAATCGCTGTGGATTGAGTTTGATTGGTCGAGGGAAGAACCGTTTCTGTACCATAATTGTTTGAAAAGTTATATCTCCAGTTAAATGCAGAGAATCCGTCGGTTACAGAGATCGGTACCGGTTTATTGGGAAATTCGTAAAACGAAATTGGAAAAGCAAAAATCACCACTGCAACAATGGCAATGAACATGATCTTTTTGCTCTTTTTCTCCATTGCGATAAATACAAGGATTCACTGTATTTAAGGATTCAGTCTGGCCACTAAAATGACTGGGTCGATTGACAAATTATGGTATTGGTATTTTACTGAAACTTACAATTATACGTAATTCCTCATATCTTCCGCAAGTTCGGGGTATTCGTAATCGTGCCATTTTGTGCCGAATACATCTGATAGCCTCTGGTACCAGAGCTTTATCGATCTGCCTCCTGTTCTGTCGGCAATCATAATAGATAGAAGATCATTGATATTGATTTCAGAATCATTGCCCTCCGCTTCCTGTCTGATCTTTCTGGTCACCGCAATTTTACAAATCCGCTCAATGTCAGCTCCGCTGTAGTATTTAGATTCTTTTGCCAGCATTGAAAGTTCTTCCTCTTTTTGACCGATCTTAAATATATCCAGATAATACCTGAACATGTCTTTCCTGTCAGTTTCGTCAGGCGGCCTCATATAAACTTCAGTCTGAAATCTTCCGCTTCTTCTCAAAGCCGGATCAATATCAAAAGGCCTGTTAGTCGCACCGATTACGAACACGAGTTCATTATCGCTTTCCAAACCATCAAGTTCAATCAGCAACTGATTGACTGTTTTTCTGTTTCCGCTTTCATTAATGTCGGCTCTATCGACCCCAATAGCATCAAGTTCGTCAATAAATATTATACTGGGAGCCTCCTTTCTTGCCTCCTCGAACAACGCATGAACATTTTTTTCGCTATTCCCAGTATACATATCCAGTACCTGGTTCAATCTCAGGGGAAACAACTTGATTCCATGTTCACCCGAAACCGACTTTATCAGTCTGGTCTTTCCGACGCCAGGAGGTCCATAGAGAAGTATTCCGGATTTCGTCGATACGTTATGCTTTTTAAACAATTCCGGTTTCTTCAGTGGCAGTATGATTTCATCTGTCAAGATGCCACGTATACTACCATATCCAACAAAATCCGTCATTTTTAATTCTGATGAAATAGAATTAATCTTCTTGATCTGACCCTCAATTATAGTGTCGCCTTCATTTATCTTAAGGTCTATCCCAGTATCCCTTTCAGCTTTATTTTTATTATAATTATACTCCTTCCCTAAAATCTCCTCAAGGGCTGCTTCTGCTTCCGTATAAAATTCACTTGTAGGTTTTACCTTCGAAACAGTGTCCTTCGCTTCAGTCCAGTATTTTGAAGCAAGACCGTCGCATATCCTTGCAAAAACTATCCTTACATCATCCTTCTCAAATTCTTTGCCCTTTATCTTATTAATCAGTTTATAAGCAATATCATACTCTTTCAACGTGAGATAAGTCAAAGAAAGATTGTAAAGTGCATTACTGTAATTTGGCGAAAAATGCAGGGCCTGCTTGTATGCAACAATTGCCTTTCTCAGGTCTCCTTTCTGGAAAAGCTCGTTGCCCCTTCTCCACTTTTCTTTTGCTTTATCTCTCGCATCATCAGGCATAAAATCTCCAATATTAACCGAATAATAACCCTTTTTGTTACCTTCATTCTTATCATATCCGATTATCATTCAATCAGCAGGAAACAATATTTATCATCAAAAGTGATAACGATACATGATAGGAGCGATTCTCTCCGGTGGATATGGCCGAAGATTGAAGCCAATAACAAATGAGATTCCTAAACCCATGATCTCAATAAAGGAAGGATTTACTATTCTGGACAGACAGATCCACGATTTCAATGTCATGGGTATAGATGAGATATACCTCCTTTCCGGGCATCTTGGGGAAAAGATAGAGGAATATCTCAACAATAAATATCCTGAGCTGAAACTGCATTATTTCAAGGAGGAAAAACCATTAGGTACACTGTTTTCAGTCAAGAATCTCCTCGAACACAGAAGCGATGAGGATATCCTTTTGCGCAATGGTGATACAGTAACTGATGTTAACTTCAAGGCAATGCTAAAGTTCGCCCGTGAGTCTCAATATGGCATGATAATGTTCGCGACCAGGATGAAAAGTCCATATGGAATAATAGAAACATTTGGGGATACTGTTGTGAAATTCAGGGAAAAACCTTACATCAATGCATATATTAACGCGGGCATATATATCTTCAAGAAGGAAATTTTCAAATACTTTTTCGAAAAATATCATGACAAGGAACTTGAAACTACTGTCTTTCCTGCACTTGCATCCAAGAGATTGATTGGATCATATATAGAAGACGTTTTCTGGATGGGCATTGACAGTGAAAAGGATCTTGAGGCGATCAGGGAGGAATACAGGAACAGGGTCGACGAAACCTGGGGATATGTGAAGACAATCAGTTCCGGACCAAGAGGGTCAATCAGCGATTACTTTATCAAGGCAGATGAAACCTGTGTATTGAAGGTAGGAAAGGAGTCGATCATAAGGGTCACAACAGGCAGCGGTTTCATCCTTCCTGACATGCTTAAATACAAAGAAGGTTCAATAATTGAGGGCAACGAGGAACTTAGAATTCAAACTGCAGATCCAACAAAAATAGAGGTTTTAAGTCTTCGATAGATAAATCAATCATATTTTTTAACCATGCAGGATTTTCGTTTATGGGAAGTACTGTAGCAGATGTTATAATAGAAACGCTAGTTGCAAGTGGAGTTGAAAGGATCTACGGAATTCCCGGCGACTCAATAGATCCGCTGGTTGATGCAATCAGGAGAAACAAGAATATCCATTACGTTCAGGGAAGACATGAGGAAGGATCTGCTATGGAAGCGGCGTTTGAAGCGAAAGTTACTGGCAGGCCCGTTGCCTGCATGGGTACCTCAGGACCTGGTTCTATTCACCTTCTTAATGGATTATATGAGGCGAAGATGGATCATGTGCCGGTTGTTGCCTTGACCGGTCAGGTCGAAACCGATCTGATAGGCCATGATTATTTTCAGGAGGTCGACCTGAACAAATTGTTCGACGACGTTTCAATCTTTAACAAGCAGATACTGAACCCTAATAGCACGCAATATATTGTATCGATGGCCTGCCATTCGGCAAAGATAAAGGGCGGTGTTGCCCACATAACCCTTCCTGTGGATGTATTAAGAATGCCTGCAGAATCCAATAATTTGAAAACGATAGGTAAATATCCTGAAATATCCTACAATTTTGACCCTTCTGAATCGACTGAAGCAATTAATGCTAGTAAAAACCCACTTATTCTGGCGGGTAGAGGTACGATTGGCCATGGTTCTGATGTGATAATCCTGGCCGAAAGGATAGGCGCACCTGTTATCTACGCAGTGAATGCAAAGGGCATATACAGCGACTTTGATCCAAAGGTTCTGGGGGGTCTTGGTCTTCTTGGATCCAAGGCATCGATTAATGCAATGAAGAGCGCAGATCTTTTGATCCTGCTCGGGACTTCATTTCCCTATACGGCATTCATACGTAAAGATATTAAGATTATACAGGTTG
>JAJZOT010000259.1 GCA_021847855.1 Thermoplasmata archaeon
CCTTGGATATGATACTGTTGCAAGAATTGTCAGGGAAGCCCTTGAGAAGCATGTTTCCATAAAGGAACTTGTCATGAAGGAGGGTAAGATCTCCGAGGAACAGTACATAAAAATTATGAGCGGAAGATAGTTCCGCTCACACTATGAGTCAGGTTTAAAGTACAGAACTGCATGTGATGTTATGAAATTCGTGAAAGCAGATATGCTGTACGACGGAAAAGGTGTCCAGAAAGATGTTTTTGTGGGTTTTCAGGACAGTGCAATAAAGTATGTGGGAAAGAAAAAGCCTGAAGGCGAGATGATTGGGGAGGGAACAGTGACTCCTGCATTCATTGATCCTCACAGCCATATTGGGTTGGACAGGGCAGGAGAGCCTTATCTTGAAAGCGAGGCAAATGACAAGCTGGCACCAATGATGCCTCTTGGAAGGGCAATAGACGGTGTTTATATGGATGACTCCGCTTTCACCGAATCTGTAGAGAATAATGTTCTCTATTCAGTGGTTCTTCCTGGAAGCGGTAATATAATGGGTGGAATGGGCTGCCTAATTAAGAATTTCGGGAAGAACATAAAAGAATCCTACATAAAGGACATAGGAGTAAAGATGGCCCTTGGATATAATCCGAGAAGCACCACGGACTGGAAAGGTGAGAGACCCACCACAAGAATGGGAGTAAGTGCCATTATAAGAAGTAAATTTCTAGCAGCAAAGAAGACGAAGATTATGGTGGATTCAGGCAAGAAATCCATTGATGAAGTGGACCCTGAAACAGAGTTTCTCATAAGCATCCTGAATGGCAGTGTCAAGATCATGTGCCATGTACACAAGGAGGATGATGCTCTTTTCCTCATGAGTCTTGTTGATCATTTTGGGATCAGGCCTATTATCAACCATGGAGGGGATTTCCATACCAAAACGATCTTTGAAGAGATAAAGAAAAGGGATATGTCCCTCGTGTACGGGCCCATGGATTCACATCCCTACAAGGTTGAGCTCAAGCATGAATCCTGGAGGAATGTGGAACTCCTTCAGAATTCAGGAATTAGGTTTGCGCTGATAAGCGATCATCCTGTAATTCTTCAGAGGAATCTGTTTCTAACCACAAGGCATTTCATGAGATTTGGAGCAACAAAGGAACAGTGCATTTCTTATCTAACCTCAAGACCTGCCGAAATACTGGGCCTTACGGATCTGGGAACATTAGAACCTGAAAAACTTGCATCTTTTTCTGTCTGGAGTGGTGATCCGTTTTCAATGGAATCTTATCCCAAACTGGTAATAGGAGAGGGAAAAGAGCTTTTGCGTGAATAATTGCCTATTATTCATCAAATTTTTATTTGTATAGCTAAAATCCCTCTTCTAAATCTGGAAACGGTTGGCTTTGTGCCCTCACTGAAAATACATAATGTTGAATTCTTTATCTCCTGAAATCTGGGCTTGCATATTCACTGTGTGAAGGTGGCAATAATCCATTCTATAGCTTTTACTCTGATCTCTTCGAATCTGTTTTCTGACTGCTCCATGATCTGAGATTCCGTTCCCCTGATTTCAGAAAAAACAGTGTTCTTGAGGAAATTGTAAAGTTTTTCTGGATCAAAAGTCCTGCTGCATTTTGCAGTAGATTCCATGAAAATATTGTTTCTGGCAAGCATAAGCATGAAATTCTGGAGAGGCATGCTTATGTGCCTATTTGCCTCAATAAAAAAAATAATTTTTCTGGATATAATTTCTTCCCTTATCTCGTTGATGCTCATTATCTATCGCACTTTCCATCCGGGCATGCTGGATCAAATGTTGATTCCAGTTTGAGGAAGTGTTCCTTAGGGTTGTCATCTACTTTTGTCTTTTCCTCCGAGGCAATTTTTTCTGCTATGGCCATGGCAGTTTTCTTTGTGGGTTTCTCGTGTTTCTTCCCAGTTTTCTCTGTCCCGGTGTAGAGTACCTGTTCCGTCTTGCTGCCATCCCTGTAGACTGTTATTCCCTTGCAGTGCAGATCCTTTGCAAGCCTGTATGCCTTAGATATATCGTCTGGGGTTGCGTCATGTGGCATGTTTATGGTTTTTGACACTCCAGAATCACAGAATTTCTGGAATGTTGCCTGCATGAGTACGTGCCATTCTGGCTCGATTTCATGAGAAGTGACGAAGAGTTTCTTAAGATCCTCAGGCACATTAACCGATTCAAGGTTTCCGGTCTTTGCGACTTCCTGCATAAGCTCATCTGTGTATATTCCCCTGGCTTTAGTTATCTCCTCAAATAGTGGATTTACCTCTATGAGTTCCTGCCCATTGAGGACATGCCTCATGAATGCGATGGCAAAGAGTGGTTCTATGGATGAGGAACATCCTGCAATGATTGAAATTGTTCCTGTTGGGGCTATGGTAGTCGTGGTTGAGTTTCTCATAAGCATGCCCTGTTTTTCATATTCAGAACCATACCAACCAGGAAAGACTCCCCTCTCTGATGCGAGTCTTGTAGATTCCCTGTGTGATTCTATGTTCAGAAACGACATGATGTTCTCTGCTACCTTCAGGGCTTCTTCTGTATCATACTGAATGCCCATCTTGATGAGCATGTCTGCAAATCCCATTACACCCAGCCCTATTTTTCTTGTTTTCCTGGTCATCTGCTCTATTTCCTTTACGGGGAACTTGTTTGCGTCTACCACGTTGTCAAGGAATCTCACTGAAAGTCTTATAATTTCCCTGAGAGATTCGTAATCTATGGCACCATCCACAACGAATTTTGCCAGGTTTATGGAACCAAGGTTGCATGACTCGTATGGCATGAGCGGCTGTTCACCACATGGATTTGTAGCCTCTATGTCGGCTATATTTTTCACCGGGTTTGCCCTGTTGATCTCATCAAGGAATATCAGCCCTGGATCTGCCGTTTTCCATGCGTGTGTTATAAGGGCATCCCACATTGTCCTCGCCTTTATCCTTGTGATGATCTTTCCATTCTTCGGATTCTTGAGATCTATATATCCATCGCTGTCAAACTTCTCGAAAAACTCGTCCTCCATGCCGACTGATATGTTGAAATTTCTCAGTATGGTGTTTTCTGCATCCTTGCTCGTGATGAATTCCATGATGTCGGGGTGATCATATCTGAGTATGCCCATATTGGCACCTCTCCTCTTTCCTCCCTGTTTAATCACTTCAGTGGTGGTATCGAATATCTTCATGAATGATACTGGTCCGGAGGCAACTCCCTTTGTTGATCCTACCATGTCATCCTTGCTTCTCAGTCTTGAGAAGGAGAATCCTGTTCCACCTCCTGACTTGTGGATCTCAGCTGTGTGTTTCACTGCCTCAAATATACCTTCAATGCTGTCATCAACAGGCAGAACAAAACATGCTGATAGCTGCCCGAGTCTTGCACCTGCATTCATCATGGTTGGGGAATTTGGCACATATTCTAATTTATCCATCATTCTTTCCATTTTCTCAATGGTCTCAGAAGCTGTTGTGGGCTTTGTATATACAAAATCTATAAACTGGCTGAACTCGCCTTTAAGAACGTTTTCTTCCTTCAATTTTGAAAATGCCCTTTCAAGAACTTCCAGTTGAGTGTTTGAAAGTGTGGACATTTTCCTGCCGTTCTCACACAGTTTTCCCGTCTTCTGGAATTTTGCATAGTCATAA
>JAJZOT010000260.1 GCA_021847855.1 Thermoplasmata archaeon
GGCCTTCCGGCCGATGCCACTTTTACCACGACGGTTTATAATTTTGCTACCGGAGTGAGTTTGTCCAATACAACACTGGTTTCCAAATCCAATTTTGTGACGTTTGCGCTTGTGAACCAGTCATATACCTACGCATTTTCCACCGATGCACCTTTTAATAACTATTACACGGCATCCCCACCAGACGGTCAGATCATTGTAAACGGTGCATCTTTCACTGTAGGCACAAATTTCGCCACGTCCCAGCACACGTATGGAATTATGTTCAAGATTGCGAACCCGCCAAGCAACAGTCCAGGAAGTTACTGGTACTGGTCTGCTATAGTGAACGGAACTTTCGTGGGTTATTATTCCTATAACACAACCTTACTGGCACCAGGTTTAATTAACGGCACATACAGTTTCGTTATTGAAGCCAATGAAATCTCGCTTACTCCTGTCATCGGCACGTTTACCGTAAACGGCTCGTTAACAATAGTATCCCTCGAGGTTCAGAAATCCTACACCATAACTTTCAATGCCAAGAGTACCAGCAAGTTGTTTTCCCACGCATGTTATTCAGCCGATATCACAACAATGTTCGCCGGCATTATGCCAAGTTCCTACAGTCCTCCTCCCACAACGACCGGAATGCTAACCTTCACGGGAATTCCAAACGGAACCTACAACTATGTTCTCACCCCCATTCTTGGATGGTCACTAAGCAACAGTCAGGGTACAATCACAGTGTCTGGCAAGAATGTGATAGTGAACTTTACTGCCACTCCTGAAGTTGAATACCCTGTTGTATTTACTGAATCTGGTCTTGTGACATCGTCCAGCATCTCAACCTCTTGGGGCGTGGTTGTTGACAGCGGATTCTTCTACAATGATTCCAGCCCGGTTAGTGGCCTATCCCATCATGCTGCTCCTGCTCCGTATACAGTTGAGATTCCAAATGGGACCTACTGGGTCCAGGCGTACGTCTACCAGGGAGGACATTATTATTTCACTCAGCCTCAGCAGATATCTGTAAATGGCCAGGCTGCTCAGTACAACATTCAATTCCCCACTGCTTCTGGCCAGCCTCAGAGCGGTATCACATCATCTATCGTTGCACTGATCATTGTTGTTGTGATAGCAGCTGCTGTGATAGGTCTTCTGGCGTATAACTCTCACAGAAAGAAGACGGGACCTTAAAGTGAAATGAGGGCCGTTGCCTTTTTCAACGGCCCGTTAATTTTTTCCACACCTGTTTATCCCATAACCTTAGGACTTACTGTATTATATTGCTCACTGAGTGCTGAATCTCGCGGTCAGGAAGGTTGTTCTTAAGCTATTCTCATAAGATTTCCGGACTGCTGCCAGTGGAACTCCGGGAGAATCTCCTGTTGAATGGGCCCCCCAATGTCAGATACATGACACCTACAATTACTGAACCCACTGCTACATATATCCAATACACAGATGGAACACTGCTGAGCACAAACAGGAGGTAGAGGCCAAGGACCGCTCCAGTAAAGGCACCAAAACTTGTGTACATGTTATAGACGCCTATATAGGATCCTCTCATACTGGCCGGGGCAATGGTTGTTATGATGCTCTGCGTGGTTGGCGATACCATGTCTTCACCAACGGTTGAAACTGCCATGAAAGCTAGCAGCAGCGACAGTGTGGGAACATTGACGAGGAGGATGAAACTCAGGGCATAGAACCCGGAACCGATGCCTCTCCAGAACATGGGGTTTCCAAACCTGGTCATCATTCTCAGAAACGGAAACTGAAGCAGAACAACGAGGAAACCGTTCAGGGCCCAGATATAGCCAAGATAGAGGAACGGGAGATGTTCCAACACAATCGTGTAAACTGTAAACGATGATCCTCTCTGCCTCATGAAGAAGCCCAATACTATACCTACCACAGTGAAAACCAGGAAGAGCCTGTCTTTCCTGTATGTACTTCTGAAAGCATGTTTACCTTCGCCTGGGTGAGCCTTTGGATCGTAGGTCTCCTTCATCAGCAAATATAGCATAATGACCTCCGCAACCGTTGCTATAGCTGATATCAGGAATATATACTGGAGACCCATTGATGCGAGGTATGCGCCCACAAGGGGACCGATGGCGATTCCCATGTTGGCCATTATCCTCATCACGGTGTAACCTGATAACCTATCCTTAACGGACGTGACGTCCGCAACCGCAGCCTGCACAGCGGGGTACTGGATTGCATTGATCACGATGGTACCATACCAGGCAAGCAACAGCACAAGGAGATAAGACGGGAATGCCACCGAATAGAAGATCACCAGATAGAAGGCAACAGCCGGTATCTGCGAATAAACAAGAATCACCCTGCGCCCGATCCTGTCTGTTAAGATGCCGGAATAATACTGCACCAGAGCCATAAGCAGCGTGGCGATTCCCAGGAAAAAACCCGTTTCTATGAACGATATACCGTAACTGATTATGAATACGAGTGGTAGAAAGATGAAAGTAGAACCCCTTCCGAATGCCCTTATGAACCGGGTGGCGCTGAGAATCCAGATTCTGCGGTCCAGTCCTCTGATGTTGTAGGAATAGCCAGTCTTAAGCGTTTTCAATGAATACTTCAAAGTACTTAACAGGTTTCAGGGAAGGTGCCCTATCGTTGGTCTCTTGCATGATCCGCCAGGAAAGAATGGATAACCGTTAGTTCCTTCTGAAAGGAATTATGCTTGATCACCTGCGGGCTTTCAAATTTAGAATATATCTCTTTAGTGGAGCATTCCCAATATAGTGTTTACCCTTAGCAGATAGATCACTGCGCTTATTTTTACCATTTTACACTCTGTGACAATTTATATCCACCCTTTGAACCGCCGCCAGATGACTCATAGGGGGGATTTTAAAGCGGTATGTCATCCAGAGCATCCGCGTTGTTTACATTTCTCCTTCGTAATTGTCCCTCCTATCGAGGCTCAATGGTAATTCCAGAAAAAATTTTGAACGAACGCTTTAGGTTCACCAATTTAATAGTAATATCTCATTGATGGACGAAACACATTGCTAACCACTCTAAAAGACTGGGTACCGTCCATCCTCTTTCTTGAAACCACAAGGGCATGTGAATATACGTGCCTTCACTGTCGTGCAGAATCACAACCTAATCCTTCAGACGGTGAACTTACCGTTGAGGAGCTGAAGTCCATTGTTGATGAGATTGTTGAATTCGATGGCGAAAGGCCTGAAATTGTTATAACCGGAGGAAATCTGATGCTGAAACCAGGGATTAGAGACCTGATTTCATATATTTCCTCAAAGGGGTTGAAATTCTCCCTGAGTCCTGCGGCCTCTCTTTTGGTTGATTATGACTTTATCAATTTTGCCGCCAATGCTGGTCTTTCCTCGATCTCTCTAAGCCTTGACTTTCCAACTGACAATGGAGCCGGAAACCTGAGAGACCCAAGACATAGCATAGACCTGATCCGGCAAATATCAGAAATGGCCATAAAATCAGGTATCAGGGTACAGATAAACACCACGGTCTATGAGGGCAATGTGAATGAACTGCCCGGGATCCTAAAGATCATTAAAAGCATGGGTATCTCCACGTGGGAAGTATTCTTCCTCATAAGGACGGGCAGGGCAATAGGACTTAACGATCTTGGGCCTAAAGAG
>JAJZOT010000261.1 GCA_021847855.1 Thermoplasmata archaeon
CCTCTAACACAGGAAGATCAAGAGGTATGGTACATCGTTCTTTTTAAGGGTAAAAAGCATGGAAACAACACTTGAACGGAACAGAATCATATAAGGAAAGATGATGACATCAATATGCGAATTAGGCGTTAGTCTGGTTTTCATAGAGTTTTGATACGATATTCACTCGAACAAATCATAAAGTAAAATCTTTATCCACCGCAGTAATGGAAGTTTATGTTTTTCCGGGGGTATGCCAGATATGTTTGCTGATCAGAAGCCTTTAATAGTACAGGGAGACGGAACCATCTTCTTCGAGGTTGACAAAGATCCGGATCATCTGTGTCGTGACAGACTTCTGAGATTTTCGGAACTCATAAAGTCACCAGAGCATGTGCACACATACAAAATTACGCCACTTGCAATATGGAACGCTGCATCATCCGGAATTACTCTGGAAGAGATCATGGATGTTCTGTTGCAGTATTCAAAGTACAGCATCCCATCAAACGTTGAAATCAACATCAGGGACTGGTACAGCAGATATGGGAAGATCAAACTTGTCAGGGATCCGGAGAAGCTGGAAGAGACGGAACATGTTGAAAAAATTCCAGATTCAATTTATCTGGTATCAGGTGACTCAGTTGTTATTCAGGAACTTTTGAGCAGGAAGAGTGTGGCACAGTATGTGACCTCAAGAATATCACCGTCATGCATAGAATTAAGATCAATATACAGGGGAAGGCTCAAACAGGCACTGATAAAGGTCGGGTATCCAGTGGAGGACAGGGTTGGTTATCTTCCCGGGGACCCTATGGATTTCGATCTCAGGAAGGTAACTCTGAAAGGAGAGGAACTTTCCATAAGACCCTATCAGAAAGAGGCAGTTGAATCTTTTGTGCATGGAAGTAAGAGTGGCATTATTGTTCTTCCCAGTGGTTCCGGAAAGACAGTTGTTGGTATGACAGTTATGAACAGGATAAGGGAGAATACCCTGATAATAACAACCGGAACCGTGGCAGTTAGACAGTGGATTTCAGAACTTCTTGACAAAACAAGTCTATCTCCAGGAATGATTGGTGAATACACGGGTGACAACAAGGAGATTCTTCCTGTCACGGTTACAACCTATCAGACACTCACCTACTCACCAAGAAAAAAGAACAGTGACGAAGAAACACAGGAAACAGATAATGTGATACCGGATAACTTTTCTGATGAACCTTCTGTTAATCTGGATCGATACCCGCACCTTGACATATTCCGTTCAAGAAACTGGGGGATCATAATCTATGATGAGGTCCATCTTCTACCAGCACCAGTGTTCCGTATAACAACCGAAATACAGGCTAAAAAGAGACTGGGGCTCACGGCAACGCTGATCCGTGAGGATGGAAAGGAGGAGGATGCATTCTCCCTCATAGGTCCAAAAAAGTACGATGCACCATGGAAGGATCTGGAAAAGCAGGGATGGATAGCCACAGCTTTCTGCCATGAGGTGAGGGTAAAATTTCCCAATGACGAGTACAAGATGCAATATGCAGTTGCTCCCCCAAGGATAAAATACAGGATTGCCGCTGAAAACCCGATGAAACTTGAAGCTTTAAAATCTATTCTTTACCGTCTTTCAGGTGATGATTCAGTTCTTATAATTGGAGATTACATAGAACAGCTGGAGATCATAGCTTCAGATCTGAAAGCTCCACTGATAACCGGTAAAATGAAGAATTCGCTAAGGGAAAAGCTCTATGCGGACTTCAGGTCTGGATCTGTAAAGCTTCTGGTGGTGTCAAAGGTGGCCAATTACGCCATAGATCTTCCCGACGCAAACGTTGCCATACAGGTGTCTGGAACATTCGGATCCAGGCAGGAAGAGGCCCAGAGACTCGGAAGGCTTCTTCGACCCAAGTCCTCAGGTACATCAGCCAACTTTTACTCCATCGTGACAAGGGACACAGTTGACCAGGATTTTTCAATGAGAAGGCAGATGTTCCTCACTGAGAGGGGATACAAGTATGACATCATGGATCACAGTGAACTCCTGAGGGATATCCAGTCGGTTGAAGAGGATGAATGATTTCTCCACGGACCACAATGTTTCTGGTGATCTACTCCAGTCCGTCCATCCTTCTTCCTGCAATCTAAAGGGCAAATGAACCGGGTATATCACAATCATTTTTCGGAACTGTCCAGATTTGTATGGCACATTTCAATCCAGATTCATAAATTAATCAGTTTCCACAGACCTGGCGCTCATGGGCGTAAACCTGACTATCTGGAAGAGATCTATGAGCGTTATCAAGCTGAAGTGCCATTGCACAGATTCATATGTAATCAATAAAATATTATGTTGGCGGTCAACTCAATATTTTCCGGGGTTAAAGTGCCTTAATCAGATTCAGTATTCTCTCTGAATTGACTGTTTCATAGGGGATTGCACTGGGAATCTCATCTGTTTCGAAGAGCGTTGTCCTATATTCCCACCATGACTGAAACGGGCTTACTATTTCAATAAGTGATAGTCAACACACTCTTGAATCGGGAATCCATTGCCTTTCGGGAGAGGATGCCAGAAACCACTCAATTCATAATATCATCCATTAGATGATCCTCATGCTTCTCACTTTCAGCACATTTACCGCAGAGATATACTAATTTACCTGCATTCTCTGAGCATGCCCAGCATTCCATACTGGCAATCGCCTTTTTCCCAGAGGAAGCGCAATCTGAGCAATAATATTCCTTTTTTTTGTTTTCCGATACCACTCTTGGAAAATTATCCTCATTAATTTCTTCTTCCAGGACCTGCTGAAGGGTCACATAAAAATGTGTTTCTGATCCAAAATCATAAATGTACCCAATTTTGCTACCAGTTCCAAGCCCAATAGAATCAATTCTCAAATCAGCTCCTTCGCCTTCACCTAACGGGTTGATTGATCCAAAGCCGGATCTATACCATTGCTTCCCGCCATAAAATTCACTTAAATGATCAAATGTATCAAGGTTGAATGAGATTCTTATTATCCTGTCAAGATCTCCAAATGTCTGATCTCCCCTGATATCTATTTTACGCCATATACTTCCTCTTCCCCGCATTGAGATTCTGAACCTATAGATACGAATTTTTTTCTGCTCCATATATCTCGCCTCAATATGGAAGTAATTGAACCAGAACATGAGATTTATTGTTACATGATCTCCCAAGCTTTTCGGGAATCTTCCCATCTCAAAGGTTGCTGGCAGTTCCTCCATGGGTTTAAATTCCACTTTGCCTGAATGTGCTCCGCTCTTCATGCTGAGTGATCTGCCTTTACTGATTTATGCACGAAGCGATTAATGTCCAGCCATTTTTACTTCTGTCTACCAGTGGACAGAGTACAAATCCCAATTGAATACAAAAATATTCTCCTTCATCACTCCTCTGTAAAGTGCGAATTCGTACTCCAAAAAATTCTCACTATGTTAACTCTCATCCGTGAAGAATCTGCAACGGTTTATAGTAGGATTCATAGCTAAATGTTTTACGGGCTTGCTGGGATTCGAACCCAGGTATTCGGCTTCGAAGGCCAACAGGATATCCTAGCTACCCCACAAGCCCATAACAGTAATGCAAGGCTTTTATTTACTCTTATTCCAGGAAGTGGCA
>JAJZOT010000262.1 GCA_021847855.1 Thermoplasmata archaeon
TGGTTTCAGTCAAACCACAAAAAATTATATTGATAAGCAGGAAGATTAATGCTTCATAGGTAAAGGACTGATTCTCCTGTGTAAAGATCAGAATTCACCTCAGACATAAAATTCACCTGAAAATGCTCCGAACTGGTGAAGGGTTCCCTATTCACGTCCAGGGATGAAAACCTGGACCTTTCGAATAATGACTTTACAATATTAATGTCAGATGTATAAAGGGAAGATGTCCCCCCTTCCGGTCTTACGCTGAACAGATCCACAATCTCCTGCAGGGAATCAACCTTATAAACAGATATCACTGGGCCAAATACTCCGTCTTCTGAAAGTGGGCCCCGGGTGCCAGTGCTATCCAGAAGTACCGGATGAATGAAAGGTCCCTCAATGTTCAGGTCCATGATCGGAAATGCCCCGGTTTCAATCTCACGTCGTAATATTTCAGAGGTTCTTGAAACGATGCTTCCATGTATCATGGGCCCTATGTCAGTATCCGGGTTGAAAGGATCACCAACCTTCATGGATGACATGAGTTCCATGAACCTGTTTACAATATACTCAAAGACATCCCTGTGAATAATTACCTTCATTGACCGGATATAGTTTCCTCCACAGGCATTAAAGATTGATCCAGTTATGGATTCTGCCGCACTGTCCAGATCTGCGTCTTTCCATATGATGGCATTACGGTTTCCGGTTTCAGATTCAAAGCGTTCAAGCATACCGAAGCTGCGAAATTCTTCCCTGTCAAAAACAGGTTTCCAGCTTCCTGAAGCAATTTCCGCTTCTGTTCCAAGGAAATCCAGCACTTCAGTTTCCTCTGTTAGAATGGCCTGTATGGTGTATTGTGGAATGGCAGTCCCCTCAAGATATGAAATAAGTTTAAGGGAGGGAGAAGGGGCAGACCTGGATGGGAAAAGCAGCATGCTGTTTCCTGTAACAATTGATGCACAAATCTTCAGGGCTGATCTGTACAGAGGATCTCCACAGTCAGCTGTTCCTGCCACGGTACCTCTTGAAAATTTTCTGTGAAATGCATAGGTTCCGGGTGACTGGTTTAATGTGGAATTCAATGACCCACCGAAACCTCTGTGCAGAGTTTGTATGGCAGTGTTTATCACGATCGATGTCCTTTGAATCTCTTCCAGTGAAAGAGAAACTGGCTTGCCGGTTTCTTCCGAAATGAGAATTGAAAGTGAGTCCCGGTCTCGTTCTACACGGTCCAGCATTTTTTCAAGTGCCTCTGTTCTTTCGTTCACGGTCAACGTGCCAGCTGTACCGAAAGCACTTCTTGCCTGATTTATAACTCTTCCCATGGAGGCTCTGTCTGAGGTATCATAGGATCTTAGCAGATGTCCCGTAAACTTATTGAATACGTCCATTATGCCAAAGAGGCTTACATGGTTAATTAATATGGCTTTTGCCTACTCTGCGTAAAGAATAATATATATCCTGAAATACAATGGTGGTTCAAGTGAAAAGAAGATCGTACCTGCTTGTATTCTGGGGCATTTATCTTGTCGCTATGCTTTCAATATACGTAATAATACCGAGATTATTTCCCTCCCAGTCCGGTATTGTTAGCTTTGTTCCATTCTTCTTCTTTTTCCCATTTATGAGCCTGGGGAGGAGAAGACAGGCACAGAATGGTGGTGCTGCAACAGCTTCCAGTGGAAGTAAAAATGAGGATAGCGATAAAAACCAACACGGTTATTCCAGCATAAACGATTACTCGGAATTCGGTCTTTCCCCCAGAAGGAGGAATCTCATTCCGTATTACATAGGTGCAGCAATCATATCTATGGGAATTGCAGCACTTGTCTATTTCTATGTTCTCTGATGCATGGAGATGGCCTCAGGCATCAGTATGATTTATCATGACTCATGCAAATTAATCTTTAATTTACCCATTCTAGCGTCCTCTGGGTGGATGTTGTTATTATTATAGATTGCTTCAATAAATATCCATGCAAAATAATAATAGTATGCCATTGATCTACTCCAGTGTTTCCATATTTCATAGATTCCATGGCGCTGGCTCTCGGCTTAATATTTACGCTGCTGATTTCGTGGATAATAGACGGTTTTGTTATAAAATTGTCCACATCTGTAGTTGTCAGTAAAAAAATCTCACTGGGTAGAGGTATGGCAATCGCTCTTCTCTCAATCATAGCGTTTGCAATTCTCTTTCTTATTTTCAGCATATTAACTCCGGTTGTCGGTTTTATAGTGGGGCTGCTGGGAATGATATACGTTATAAAGAGCATGGTCGGAACCGGCTGGATAAGCGGCTTCCTCATTGCCATCATAGCGTGGATAATACTTGTGGTTATATACTTCATTTTATCTTTCATTTTCCTATTTCCACTTCATTATACAACGGGAATTATACCGGGTCACTGAAGTACAATTCTTCCACGTTTAAGAATGGGTGCGGTGGATATTCAAAACCGATTAATAGCAAACATGCATGCATTACACATGGTCGACTGTCCGGTTTGCGGTTTGAGACTTGGAAGAGGAAAATACATGGATCTTGCCATGCACTTCACAACACTTGCAGAAGAGAGTGATTCCAAACATATTTCATGGATGAACAGGAATTTAACAAGGGTCAGATCCGATGCTGAGAAGCTTTCATCAATGCTTGAAAAATATTACTCACTCAACGGAAAAGGCATAAAGGAATGGATAATAAAAGATTTTGTGGATCATTTCAGGGGATCCAGCCCTCATCCATTCATTCTTGCCATGCAGACATACAATGAAAATGTGCTGAAAGGCTATGTAATTGAGCATCATCATTTTCTGAAGCAGTGGATTAAGTCATGCTCCTATGTTATGGCAAAGACCGATCTGGAAGAGATTCAGGATTATGAACTGGAAAACATCATGACGGAACTTCATGGTTATGGAAAAGATAAACCATCCCACCACGAACTTCTCATAAGAATGGGAGAATCGCTTGGCATTCCGGAGGAGGAAATCCTGAAGTCAGTTCCATTGCCTGCCACGGAAAGATCCGTATCAATATGGAACAGGATAGCCTCTGAAAGGACATGGATAGAGACAATGGCGGCAATGCATTCCCTGGAACTCGTGGCAAACCGTGATCTTGGGAGGTATGGAGCCAGGTACCCCTACTTCGACCCTGAGATATTCTCGAATGGCAAGACAACTCCAGCGGTCAGGGATTTCCTCAGGGAAGGATATGAGGCCGATGTTTCTCACTCATATGTTGCACTGGATCTGGTGGAGAAATACTGCAATCCTGAGAATGTGGAGGATATACAGGGGTCATATCTTCTCTCGGCCGGTGCATTTTCAGAATACCTTGAAGCGAGACTTGAAAGAGGTGAAATGATTGAAAACAAACAACAATGAAGGTTGTGGTCTCTGCAATGCCACGTGGGGAGAGTATCACAGGGAAATTGAGGGTGAAGACATGTTCTTCTGCTGCAACATCTGCGCGGATATTTTCCAGAATATGGTGGAGGAGATCAAGAAGAGGACTGGATGGGATACCATAGACAGCGTAGATCTTCATGGGAATTACAGTGAAGGACGTGAATGCAGTGCACATTCAGGGGAAAAGGAGTTCAGGTACTACTTCAGGACATATGGCGA
>JAJZOT010000012.1 GCA_021847855.1 Thermoplasmata archaeon
GCCACATCATATGCCAGAATATACCATGATGTGCCCCTCCCGGGAAAATTCGGCTACTGGTCTGCTCATGGACGTGACGATCCTGATAGGGTCAGACATGAGATTTCAAACTGGTTCATTTATATGAGGGAGGTTCATTATGGTGAGAGTTTTTTCATATCCAGAGCCATTTTACATTCTCTAAGATTCATTCTTCCGAACCTGCTAACCTACATATTACTGGGAGGGGAAAAAAAGAAAGAATTGATCTTCAATCTCTCCTTGGGGCTTATTGATTCATTCCGCCAGCTTAAGCTTAAGGAATAAGTTATTTTTTAACTTCCACAGCCTTGCTGTTAAGAGGTCTATTTCAATGAGAAAAGACATTTTATTGAACTTCCTACCGATCCTATTATCAAATAAACCCGTTCCAAATATCCCTTCAAGTCTGAATCTCTGATCCAGGTAACGTTCGATTGGTCCAGCAAAAACTCTGTGGTGACCATTTTCATGTTCAATTTCCTCTATTTCTTTCATTTCCCTTATTTTCGACAGAGGCGAGTATGGTACAGAAACAACAACAGTTGCACCTTTCTGGCCAACTCTGCAGATTTCATTGTATACCAGTGTCGGGTTCTGTATGTGATGCATAACCCTGATCATTACTATGAGATCAAAGAATCTGCTGCTAAAAGGGAGGTTAAAGAAATTACATTGCACCAAATTGGTTCTGGTCAATCGTTTCTTCGCCTCTGCCAGGTTTCTGGTGGAGTAGTCTACCATGTAAGTCTCTTCGCTAATTCTCTCCAGAACTGAAGTTATTCTTCCAAATCCGCCTCCAAGTTCCAGTGTTCTCTTTGGGTGACCGGCGAGTTTTATAATCAGTTTCCTTTCAGCTAGATTCTGTATTTCTCTGCCTTTCCATTCACTCAGGTAGTCGTAATTTTCATAATCTGGAGGTTCCACACTATAGAGGTACAATATAATCCATATATAAATATCTCAATCTCTCGTGCGGGTAAACTCTCAGTCATTAAAATCAGGTTCATCCCACTTTATTGTGGACATCTCATTCTAATTTCGGGAATATGTGGACGAAGACTTAGAACCAGTGTGATACATAACTCCTGACAAAGACTGCCCAGAAGAATGAAAGGAAACTGGGAAAAGCATTCCTGAAGATAAGATGATGTATTATTCAGGCCCTTAGAATATCTTCCCGACTGCAATAATGGGATGCAGTCTTGTGGATATAAAGCAGACCGGGAATACTCAAGAACATGGGAATACCTGATTACATGAAATCGGTCATGTGGACTTCCAGTGTGGCATACGAATTTGGAAAGTACCGGAAAGGATTGATGGAAGTTTCAGTCCACCCATTACCCGGGAAGAGGATTGCTGGGTTTGTGGATGAGGGTAAGAGAGATCCTGTTTCTGGAAAGCAGGGAAATGACCCACATCAGGATAACACTTTGGAAACAGCCCTCAGTGCATGGAATACAGAACCGAAACAGGGATCATTAAACGGTGTGAGGCATGACGGCCTTCTGCTGGATTAGGAGTTCGTTAGACCCATCAGGATTCGGAATTTATCATCCTGTGAAGGCTCTCCTGGCATCTTTTACGGATTGCCTCCACGTCATCTCTCTTGCCGGTTAGCTTCCCATTTTTCATTACAGGACCCAGCAGGTTCTCAACCATGTTCCCACAACTGCATTCGTATTTACCGTAATTCGAGGGTTTCACAATTACAGATCCACAGGACTGACACTTGTATACATTTTTTCCTCCGGAATATTTGCCCCTCTTTGCCAGGCTGGTTCCCTCAACCTCAACAATGTCCATTGCAAAATCATATGGCTTTGCAGATGCTATTGATGTGCCGATTCCAAAAGCCTCTGCGCCAGCTTCCTTAAGTTCCAGTATGTTTTCGGCATTGAGCCCTCCTGAGACCATTATCTTCACGTTTCTGAAGCCTCTCAGATCAAGCTCCCACCTTACCTCCCTGATTAATGACGGGAAATTACCTCTCCGTGAAGATGGAGTATCAAGTCTGATATAATCCACGTTGTTTATTGTTTCCGCAGCCCTGATGGCCGCAAATTTCTCGTCCATGAACGTATCTATGAGGAGCACCCTTTTCTGTCCATTGCCGTTGTCACTGGCGGAAAGTTTCCATGCTGCCTCATCACCCACAAGTATTGAAAGAGCATGAGGCATTGTGCCGACCGGTTTCTGACCGATCAGTTCTGCTCCAAGAATGCCAGAAACACCAACAGCACCGCCTATGTAAGCTGCTCTGTCGATCATAGGTGAGATTGAGGGGTGCATTCTCCTAATGCCGAAGGAATAGAATGGTGTTTCACCAAGTATCTGTTTGATCCTGGCTGAATATGTGCATATGCCCGTAGCCTGGCAGAGGAACCCAAGCAAGGAAGTTTCAAATTTACCGAATTCTGAATATTTGCCTTCAAACCTCATTACTGGAACAGGAATGCCATTGTCATCTCTGGGTTTAACTATGGAGCCCTCTGGAATTGAATAAATATCGACATTCACCCCATCCATGAGCGTCAGAACTTCGTCCAGGCCGCAAAAAACAAACCAGTTTCCAAGAGGGCCAGATACAGTAATCTCGGCAACTACCTTTTTATCCGAACCGGATCTGTGGAGTTCTTCCAGTGTGCGTGTGAAGTAAATATCCGAAGCCAGACCCATTCTTATCTGTTCATCAGTAGCTGTATTGAACCTGACCTCTTTTCTGGAATCGCTTTTTGCTTCCGTTTTGACATCTTTCATTTAATCCCCCCAAAAAGACCTCCAGCATTAGCTGGGGGTAGTTGACGTTGATATCTCCTCTTCAAACTCTCTTGCCCTAATGATATCGGCACCATAATTCTTTCTCATGAATTCAAGTGCCATATTGTGATTTTTCTCATCTATGGAAGAGCAGAGATCTGAAATTATTTTTATGCCAAAATACCTGAAAAAAGCCCCAGCAGCAGTATGTTGCACACATATGTCAGTACTTATTCCGCTGATATAGACATGATCCACACCTGATGCACGAAGATATCCCTCAAGATCAGACTGGAAAAAGGAGTCAAAGTGTCTTTTCCTTATTCTCTGACCACCATACTCCTTCAGTGAACCGTAAAGTTCTGATGCGGGGGTTCCCTGAAGGCAGTGTTCACCCCAAACCCTGAATTCCGGGTCTAGGGGGATGTGGGTATCCAGGGTGAACACAATCTGAATTAATCCATCAATTCTTCTTATAAGCTCTGCTGTCTTTTCTGCCACTCTAACTGATCTTTCTGATCCGAATCTTCCAGAGACGAAATCATTCACCAGATCGACAATTATCCATGCAGCCTTAATCCCTGATCCACCATTCAACCTGCTTTCCATTATCCTGCACCTCTATGCCAGCCTCCATTAGCCTTCCCCTTATTAGATCCGAGAGGGCATAGTTTTTCTCCTCCCTGAGTCTTCTTCTCAGATCCAGAATGAGATCTACTGCCTCTTTCAACACCCCGGAATTCTCAATGTGTACCAAAACACCTGTAAATGAGTTAAACCATTCAAAAACTGAAGAAATTTCATCAACGGACGCTTTCGAGAGATCTGGAAAATCATGATATGCCTTTCCAGCCAGATCCATGATAATTCTGAAAGCAAGGCGAAAGTTGAAATCTCCATCCATTGCTTCCTTTATCCCATCACGGAAAGGAGTGACATCAATCTCCAGGTCTCCGTATGCACTGTTGTGGTTCTTGAGTCTTCTGTAAATGATGTCAAGATAATGTGTATTTTTTCGTGCTTCCTCCATGAGACTTTCAGAGAAATCTATGGTGCTGCGGTAGTTTCCATTTAGCATTGCAAATCTAACCTCACGGGGATTGTATCTTTTCAGAAGTTCACTAATTGTTATGAAATTACCAAGAGACTTGGACATCTTCTCCCCATTCAGGGTGACCATACCGGTATGTATCCAGTATCTTGCAAGATATTCTTTCCCTGATATCGATCTCATCTGGGCTATTTCAGCCTCATGGTGTGGAAATATGAGGTCAGAACCGCCACCGTGTATGTCATATTCCTGTCCGAAGTAAGTCTCCGTTATTGCAGTATCCTCAATATGCCATCCAGGTCTGCCCTTTCCCCAGGGAGAATCCCATGCTGGTTCTCCCGGTTTCTGTAATTTCCACAGTGCGAAGTCTTTCTGGTCCGCTTTGTTGGTATTCTCAGAAACTCTTGTTCCGGAAACCAGATCCTCTGACCTCTGATTTGAAAGCCTTCCGTAGTCCTTAAATGATCTGACATTGAAGTAAACACCATCGCCTGCAGAATATGCATGCCCATTTTCCATGAGTCTTGATATCTGGCTTATTATTTCTTCGATATATTCTGTGGCTTTTGCATACAGATTTATACTGTCCACACGAAGGCTGTTCATAAGGGATAGGTATTCCATAGTGTATTTTTCAGCCACTGAAAGCGCACTTGAATCTGTTTCGTTTGCCTTCTTTATTATCTTATCATCTATATCAGTTATATTCTGAAGGTAAAATAAAGAATAGCCGGATGACACCAGATATTTTGCAATACTGTCAAAAATTATGTAGGTCCTCGCGTGCCCTATGTGGAAGCTTTCCTGTACAGTGGGGCCACATACGTACATATTGACCCTTCTGCCCCTCAGGGGGCGAAACTCCTCAATTTCCCCGGACAAACTGTTTTTGAACCTCATTTCAAGATAGTATTATTCATTGATTCATAAACTGTTTCATTCATCCATGGATTGCCTCAATTATGAGGGAATTAGATCCAGATTGACCTTTTACTCAAATTTAGTTTCAAAGGGGAAATGCACGGTTAAGATTTGGTGTGACTATGAAGGAACCTATGCAAAGAACTTTTCTTTCACTCACATCTATTGCTGACATTGACGCATTCCTTATGTCGATGCCATAACTTTCCTCCTCGTTTAGATCCAGGAAACTGGAAACAGCTGCTCTTATTGGAAGTGCGTGACTCACGAGTACATAATTTCCATCATACGCATTGAAAATCTCCTGAAAGCGATTAACATGGGACTCCCAGCTTTCCATTCCCAGTTCCCTTCTCGTCATCCCCCAAATTTCGGAAACGCTCCTGTTGTTGTAATTCCCAAGTCCGGATTCCCTGATCCTGGAATCAACAACGTAAGGTATCCCCACAAATTCGCTTATTATTTCCGCAGTCTGTCTTGTCCTGAGAATTGGACTGGATATTATTCCATCAAACTTGAAATCACAAATCTGTTCTGCGATGAATTTCGCCTGATCTCTTCCCTTTTCCGTAAGCGGGTATTTCTCAACGTCTTCCGAGATCAGGTTTTTGACATTTGCCTCACTTTCTCCGTGCCTGATAAGAATAGCAATTTTCATCGTAACATGGTATTCGTTCATCGTATAATCTTTTGATTGTGGTTGAACCTCCCAGGTTCTTCTGACATCTTTCACTCATGCGGAACAACTGATCATTCAGCACAGCTAACAGAGTACCTTTGGGCATATATCAATTCAAGTCCATGGAGATTCTGCCGGTAACCGTTGAAATGTGGATCTGCCATTATTAGATATTAATTATGTTACAAAAAAGATATGGCCCATAATGTGAAAAGAGTTGCGGTCAAGACAGGAAACGCCAGGATGAACCCCGTACCCATATAATATTTCCATGATATTGTTATGCCGCTTTTCCTCTTTACGGTGTTAATCCAGATTAGGGTTGCAAGAGATCCTATTGTTGTGAATTTGGGTCCTATGTCATTTGCAATTACATTTACATAAATATACTGGATTCCGAGGTGAGATGACTTTATTGCCAGATTACCCAGCATTATTGATGGAAGGTTGTTCATCACTGCAGCCAGCGCGGACATGAAATACCCGGAAAGTATTATGTTGAAAGGACCCGGTTCTGCAGAGATTCTTACAAGAACATTAGCAACCATTGAAGCAAGACCCTGTTCAGCCAGGCCATATACAATCATGTACATGCCTATGGAAAAGAGGATTATCTGCCATGGAGAATCTCTCAGGATTCTTCCAGTATTGATCTTATGCCCACGTCTGGCGATATACAGAATAACAATTGAAGCAGGAAATGCAAAAATAGCAACTGGGATGGAATACACACCACCTATTGAATAGACAAATGCCAGTATTGCTAGTACAGGAAAAGCCATTCTGAATACTGTCCTGTCCTTCACAGCGTCTTCAGTTCCTGATGAGTTTACAATGCTGAATTTCTCTGGTAGTGATTTTCTGTACATTAGAGTTAAAACCAGAAGGCTTGTTATAACTGCCACAATATCGGGGATTAACATGGTTTCTGCATATTGAAGAAAATGTATGTCAAAAAAACTTGTTGCCAGTATATTGGTGAGGTTGCTTATGACAAAGGGGAGGCTGGCCGTGTCTGCAATAAACCCCACAGCCATGATGTAAGGAAGGTACAGTTTCCTGGGAATATCTGTGTTCGAGAGAACCCAGTATATTATAGGTGTCAGTACCAGTGCTGCCCCATCGTTGGCAAAAAAAGCAGATACGAATGCACCAAACAGTATTATGAATACAAAAAGTTTCAACGGATTCCCGTTGGAGATCCTTCCGAGCATGGATGCCACATACGTGAAGAAGCCTGATTCGTCGAACACCATAGTTATGATGACTATTGCGATAAAGGTCAATGTTGGATTCCATACGATGTAAAACACATTGATGACATCACTGAACGTGGTAACTCCAACCAGCACAGATATAATTCCACCCAGAATGGCAGAATAGCCTATTTCTATGCCCTTTGGTTTTGTGAACACAAGGATGAGTGTGCATGCAAATATGGATCCGGCCAGGTAAAGCAACCAGTTCAAGGAACCTTTCTCCACTATAGTTTGGCTTTTCCCTGTAGTATCATAATCATGGCAAAAATGTAACTGTTTACTTTCTGACATTTTTTACTCAATAACATTAATCTGTAACCTAGTTGGACATAAATAGCAAAATTATCCAGCTAAACTATGATTCTTTCCAAACTCCCGCCAGGACCGGTTATTTTCAAGGAACGGTCATGGACTGGAAATCGCAGGACGAGTGCGTATAGTTTCCCCAGGATAACTAATCTTAGAAACGAAAGGCCTTAACAATATTTTTTAACATGTTCTCAATCTTGCATCCGGACAGGAAAGCCATTAACCCTGTTGGATTGATAGCGATGGAAAGTTATTCAAATAGACTCATTAACGAAAAGAGCCCGTATCTTCTTCAGCATGCTCATAACCCTGTGAACTGGTACCCATGGGGGGACGAGGCCTTCGATGCTGCAGAACGTGAGAACAAGCTCATCTTCCTTAGTATAGGATATTCGACATGCCACTGGTGCCACGTTATGGAGAGAGAAAGCTTCACCGACAGGGAGGTGGCAGATGCCATGAATGAAACGTTCATATCAATTAAGGTTGACAGGGAAGAGAGACCTGATATTGATGACATTTATATGACAGTCTGTCAGATGACGCTTGGGGGAGGCGGATGGCCCCTCAACATAATCTTAACTCCTGATAGGCGGCCGGTGTTCGCTCTAACGTACATGCCAAAGGAGAGCAGAAGAGGCATGATGGGCATTCTTGAGCTCTGCAGTAACCTTAAGGAATTATGGTCAAATGACCGTGAAGGTGTAGAGAAGAGGGCAAACGAGATCATGGTGCATCTGGAACGGAATGCAAGAAGGCCCAGACTTGGTGAAATCGGGAGGGGAGTCTTCAGCAATGCATTTGAAGGTTTTCTCAATTCATTCGATGAAGCAAATGGTGGTTTCGGGACCTCACCAAAATTCCCTACGCCACACAATCTTATGTTTCTTCTGAGGTACCACAGAATGACCGGGGACCACAGATCACTGCAGATGGTAACGAAGACCCTCGATAAAATGAGAAAGGGTGGAATTTTTGACCAGATAGGTTTTGGTTTCCACCGTTATTCAACGGATGCTGCATGGGTTGTCCCCCATTTCGAGAAGATGATCTATGATCAGGCACTCCTTATAATGGCATATTCTGAAGCCTATCAGGTGACTGGAAATGATTTTTACAGGAACGTGGCGGTGGAAATCTTTGAATTTGTTAATCGTGAACTGACAGATTCCAACGGAGGCTTTTATTCTGCTCTAGATGCAGACAGTGAGGGAATGGAGGGAAAATTCTACACGTGGACAGCTCAGGAAATAAGGTCAGTGCTGGATGAGGAAAGTTACCAGATTTTCTGCGACTATTTCAACGTCATAGAAAGTGGTAATTATGTTGAGGAATCTACTGGAAGGAGAACAGGGAGAAATCTACTCACTGTTAATTATGATGTGAAAGACTTTGCAGAACGCAACAATTTGACTGAGAATAATCTTGAAAGAATCCTTGACGAATCACGAAAGAAGCTTCTCGCATACAGGGAAAAACGTATACGGCCACATCTTGACGACAAGATCCTCTCCGATATGAACGGTCTCATGATTGCTGCTCTTTCCTATGCAGGAAGGGTGCTGAAACTTGGATATATAGTAAAGGCTGCCGAAAGATCCGCAGAATTCATCCTTAATAATATGTACAGCAGTAATGGGACTCTTTACCACCGGTACAGGGACGGAAATGTTGCAATAGAGGGATTCCTGGACGATTATTCCTTCATGATTTACGGCCTTCTTGAGCTTTACCAGAGTACCCTGAAACCTGAATATATTGAAAAGGCACTTGATATCCAGGATTCACTTTCCAGTAAATTCAGCGATACTGAAGATGGTGGGTATTTCATGTCTTCCTCTGACAGGAAGGACCTGATTATAAGAACAAAACAGGCACATGATGGGGCAATACCATCTGGAAATTCCATAGAATTGCTAAATCTGAGCAGATTCTATCTTCTTAAATCGGAGCCTGCCTATGAAGATCTGGCTTTCAGAACATTGAACGCATTTGGGAAGGAGATCGAGGAAAATCCAACAAACTATTCTTTCAGCCTCATGGCAGCAGACATTCTCATGAACAGGTCATACAGCCTTGTCATTGTGGGAAAGCCAAACGACAAAAAAACCGTTGAAATGCTGGAAACCATAAGGGGGGAATATCTCCCTGGGGTTGTTGTGATACTCAAGGAGCCAGATGACACACGCATTCCAGGTCTTCTTGAAAACGTATCGGCAATGACTCAGGTAAATGGAGAAACCACAGCCTACTTATGCACTGAAAAGGTATGTCTTCCACCCATGACGGACGTGACGAAAATCATGGATACAATAAAAAATGGAAAATAATGGTATGATGTACGTATCATTCAACTGGCTGATAAATAGATGCTGAAATGGGATTATTCAGGACCGTTTCCCTCTTCTCAGGTCACTGTTTTTGATGCAATAAGCCCGTTTGTTAATGTATCTATGAACCTTAACTGAGATATGAAAGGTTCTGGATGTAAGCCTTCAGTGGAATTCAGAACTATTGCTGTTGTCGCACCGAAATAAGCATCTCCACTGACTTTCATGGTCAGGTTGTCCCCGATAGGGATGGGTGTCTTATTGTTCAGATCACTAACCGAGAGTGTAATTGGAGGTATTATCGTATTGTTGCTCAGTGTGATCTCAATCTGCACATCGTTCAGTGAGATATTTCCCCCGAATTGCTGTACATATACGAAATAATAAGCATCCTTTGTGGCAGAGGCATTCTCCACCTTAATTGATCCAGTTGGAGTTGATGCACCTATGAGGGTCGTATATCCACCCACAATTGTGTAAAGCGTGGCCGCAAGAACAACTGTTATGGCTACCAGCAGTATTGTTGCAATAATGGGCGATACCGCCTTATCCTTTTCTTGAAATACTCTCTTCATAATACATCACATTTTATCTTGATCTACAGGTTAATGCATACCTGTTTGTTATACTAAAATTTTTGTTTGTTGAATCGTCTGAAATGACTTTTTTAGATGAAGCAATGTCTTCTGCCAGCTCTGTATATGAAAGGGAAACTCAACATCTGTATAAAGTTATGTATGCGAAAATTTCCAAACTTCCATTAATAAAGATTTTCACTGTCGTCATGTTAATTTCCTTCGCCTTTCTTAGTGGGTAGTGTTTTAACAAACGACCTGCGGGAATTGATTATCCTGAATGATTCACCCAGAATGAGTCCAGTTGATGCTGCCAGTATTACATTAAGAGCCAATCCAACGCTAACCGGAAGCTTTGGATCATACAGGTATATGTAAATCTCCCCAAGGAACGAAAGTGTCCATAAAATAGTGAAAGGGGCCGAACTTCTGTACCTCAATACATCATTCTTCACATAAAAGCGATCCTTTTTTCCGTAAATTATCCCAGCAGCAAGTCCAACTATCCAGAAAAATATAATCAGCTCCTTCTGAGTAACTGATAGTCCAATATATGTGTACACGGAAAGAAGAGTATAAAGTACCGGTACCAGCATAACCCTTCCAAGAGAATACTTTCTGCCATAGAAAAGTCTGGAAAGCCTTAAAACAAGCAGTAAAACAGTCAGTGTTGCGAGAAAATCAAACTGATATCCTGCCGGGATATAGTTCTCAAATGGGAAGTTGAATATGCTTATCAATTGAAATCGTTATTACTGATTCTATATTAAGGTATTATGAACCAGTTTTGTGTGGTTCTATAAACCCCTTCTCGGTGATGTATGACGTTATATATCTGGCCGGGGTTATGTCAAAATATATGTTTCTAGTCTGGAAACCCAGATTTGTGATCTCAAGTGAGCTGTGCTCCATGAATTTCGGGTATGTCGCCATTGTGTAAGCCCTCTCAAACTTGAGTTCAAAACCCGTTGAATAGACGTTTTTATTGAAATGATGCATGGACATGGCAAGAGGAAAGGTTCCAGTCTTGTGGATCAGGCTGTAATCTCCAAGTATGGAATCGGACCCAATCAGGCAGAAATCTGTCTCCTGCGAGGCGTAGAATGTGGAAGCATCCACATAAATTGTGCAGGGGATTCCCGCATCCTTGAGATATCTTGCAAGATCTATTGCTTCAAGATTTGGCCTGCTTTCCAACAGCGATATCATCTTTATATGCGTGGAATTGCGCTGCAATATCTCCTTTATCATGGAACTGTTGCTTATGGTGACAAATGAAACCCTATCCTGAAAGAGGGAGTCTGCATTCTCAACCGCTTTTTCCGATGATTTTCCTATTTCTGCGAAAAGACCATGAGACATCTCCACTGGATCTTCATTCTTCCTTATTGTGGACTGCAGAATGGAGCATACGTTCCTTACCAATCCCATTCCAGAAAATGAAACCTTCACGTTTTCCAGTTCAGACAATATTATGTTGTTATCCTCAGTTACAGATTTATTCTCCATGAAGGTCCCCAGTACGCTGTAGGCTATTATCAGGGACCCGTTGAGTCGATCCCTTCTTATCTCCTCAAGTCTTTCTGAAATTGACATGTAGTATTCACTGTTCAGTCTGAATAGACTTCTTCACCCTCACCGAAAACCGCCACTGGATGAGATTCCAGTGAGAATGGGTCCCCATTCCATACTGTCAGTGATGCAAGCTTACCGGTTTCAATCATTCCCAGATCTTCAAGTCCGAGTATTGATGCAGTCTCACTGGTAAGTTTCGATATTGACTGTTCCTTTGACAGGCCAAACCTGAGAAGATGCCTGAGGGTGTAAAAGATTGTTCTCTGGAGTATGACGGGGTGGTCGCTCATGAGGCAAAATTTAGCACCTGATTCAAGAAGGTACTGAGTATTTCTCCACGATTCATGCTTCAGTTCGACCTTGTACGGATGACTGTCCATGGGTCCGTATACAATTGGTATGTCGTTGCTTGCAATTCTTCTGAACGCCTCTGTTGAATGAATGTCCACTCCATGATTCAGAACCACCTTAAGACCGAACTCTCTCTTCAGTCCAATAAGAAGATCCGCATCATCCTCCTTGTGCGTATGTACCATGAGCTTGTATTTACCTGAAAGAATATCCATGAATATTTCAGTGAGAGGATCAATTTCATCCGGATCCTTCTTTCCCTTTTTAATGAGATTTGAGGCTTTCTGGGCTTTATACAGGGTTTCACGAAGAAGTGCCATTGCTCCCATCCTGGTGTTTGGTCTTGTCCCCTTCCAGTCGGTTGTACTTCTCGGGTTGTAACCAAGAGCAGCTTTTATTCCAATATCCTTAACAAAAGCGTCCTGTATGTTACCCTTAAAGTTTCTAAGCAGAGAAGCCCTACCTCCTATTGTGTTTCCACTGCCCGGAAGAACAGTCGAATATAACACTCCGTTTTCAACGGATTCACCAAATGCAGAATCGTCCATGTATACACTGTCGGCCGCCCTTACCAGAGGATAAAGGTTATCCATGTGTTCATTGGATTCATCCTCCGATGATGGTTCTCCAGCCCTGACCATTCCAATATGGCTGTGAGCGTCTATGAATCCAGGTGTGACCACCCCTTCTCCAACCATTTCACCATCACTTGGTTTCTTTTCTGTTATTTCCAGGATGTTCCTTTCGAAAGCGATGAAACAGTTTTTCCTTACACTCTTTCCATCATACAGGGTAGTGGCCTTTACATATTTCATGGCTCATGATCCACAACCGACAATAAAACCTATTCGATCATGGTTATTGTATACGAGCAGGTGAATTTTCCACCCGGCTCCACTGTTATGAGTCCAATTCCATTGTTGAATGAATTAGGCGCTCCGGTCATTGGTTCTATGGCTACGGATTTTCCCTCAGCGAATTCTCCATCGTAAACCTGGAAATATGGCATGTTTTTTCTCTCAATAAGGATATGATTCTTTCCGTTGTGCAGGTGGAGATCTCCACCTCC
>JAJZOT010000263.1 GCA_021847855.1 Thermoplasmata archaeon
CAGGCACAGCTTACACCGATAGACTTCGACAAAGCGACAAGATTCGGCGCAACAGATATCAGGGATTTCTCCTGGAAGGACTATATGGATTTCTATGCTTGTACCGAGTGCGGCAGGTGTACCTATAACTGCCCTGCCTACACAACGGGAAAAACACTTTCTCCAAGAGATATCATATGGGATCTAAGGGAAGTAGTTCTTAAAGAGGGCACAAAGATACGGAAAACACATGACAATGTGGCAGAATCGAAGATCGTCCAGCCTGTTATTGGGTCCACAATAAAGGAAGAAGATCTCTGGTCATGCACCACCTGCATGGCATGCGTTGAGCAGTGCCCCGTCATGATCGATCATGTGGATAAAATCGTCAGCATGAGGCAGTCGCTTGTCCTCAATCAGGGAAAGGCTCCAAAGGAAACTCTGGATCTTTACAGGAACCTCGAAAATTACCAGTCACCATGGAATAATCCGCCTTCGACGAGAGCAGACTGGGCGAAGGATCTTGGTATCAAGGTTGTATCGGAGGGTGCTTCTGACGACTTTGACGTCCTATACTGGGTAGGTTGTGTGGCCAGTTTTGATCCGAGGAACCAGGAAATTGCTAAATCTGTCGTTAAAATATTGAAGGAAGCTAATATAAATTTCGCAATCCTTGGTTCAGAGGAGAAGTGCACTGGTGATCCTGCTAAGAGAACCGGCAATGAATACCTTGCACAGACACTTGCAAGCCAGAACATTGAAACGTTTAAAAAGCATAAAGTCAAGGATATAATCACAAACTGCCCTCACTGTTTCAATTCTTTAAAGAATGATTACAGGGCCATGGGTTATGAAGTCAATGTCATGCATCATAGCGATTACATATCAAACCTTCTTTCAACTGGAAAAATCAGGGTCAAGCAGGATACCACGGGTGAAAAGTATACCTACCATGATTCATGCTACCTCGGCCGTTATAACAAGATTTATGATGCACCGAGAAAGGTCATTCAGAACGTGTCCAAAAACATGGTTGAGATGGAAATGAGCGGAAGCAAGGCCCTGTGCTGCGGTGCGGGTGGCGGGAGATTATGGATGAATGAAACAGTTGGAACCAAAATCTCACATAAAAGGATGGACATGGCGGACAAAACAGGGGCGACAACCCTTGTAACAGCATGTCCGTACTGCATGACCATGCTTGATGATGCAAGAAAGGTAACAAACAGGGAGGAAAAGATTAAGATCACAGATATATCCGAGCTTATAGCAAAGAACATATGAACTATATATCATTAAAAATCAATATGGCTCAGATATATCGAAAAACAAATCAGACCAAATAAACAGATAAAATTAAGGATTACTTTCTTATTATCCAGCATGAAGATCGAGAGTTATGACATTGACCTGGACGTTGATTTCGAGCATGCCACCTACAGAGGCAGGGAAAAAATAAAGCTTGATTCTAGTGTGGAGAGCATTGTGCTGAATTGTCTGGGTCCTGTCATAGATAAGGTGACCATAAACAATCAATCCGCAATGCACTCGAAAGGAAAAAGAGACGACGAGGTCTTGATCAGACCGGAAAGCGGCAAATTCAGTGATATTGAAATCGACTTTCATGCCGAGGTTTCAAAATCGCTTATGGGCCTCTATATAGCGAAAACAGCAGATGGAAAGACAATGTTCACAACGCAGTTTGAATCCACAGGTGCAAGGATGGCGTTCCCATGCCTTGACGACCCGAGTTACAAGGCAGTTTTCAGGTTATCTCTCACAATTGACAGTAATCTTGATGCAATATCAAATATGCCTGTATCTGGTCAAAAGGAGACGGGTTCCCGTAAAACAATAAGGTTCCAGGAAACGCCAAGAATGTCGACCTACCTCCTCTATATAGGCATAGGAGAGTTTGAAACAATTGAAGGTAAGTACCGAGACAAGAAGATATATTTCAGCGGTCTCAGGGGCGCATTAAATTCAAATGATTTTCCCATTACTGTGGGTGCACAGTCACTTGAATTTTTTGATGAGTATTTCGGCATTAAATATGCCCTTCCAAAGATGCATCTGATCTCCGTACCTGAATTTGGCGCTGGTGCTATGGAGAACTGGGGTGCAATCACTTTCAGAGAAACAGCTATTCTCGTGAATGAAAACACCAGCGGGATTACAAAAAAGAGGGTTGCGTCTGTTATTGCGCATGAGATCGCACACCAGTGGTTTGGTGATCTTGTAACTATGAAATGGTGGAACGATCTCTGGCTCAACGAAAGCTTTGCAACATTCATGATGTATAAGGTCGTCGACAGGTATTACCCAAAATGGAATATAATTGGTGAAATGCTACAGACAAGGGCATCCGGTGCATTGACAGATGATTCATTGAAATCCACACATCCAATCAACGTGGATGTAAAGGATCCAGAAACAGTCGCCCAGATTTTCGATCAGATAAGTTATGGAAAGGGCGGGATGATACTCAGGATGATTGAAGGTTACGCTGGGAACGAGATGTTTCGTGAAGGTATCCATGATTATCTTTCCAAATTCGCATATTCAAACGCCGCCGGTTCTGATCTATGGAAAAGTATTGAATCAAGATCTGGAAAACCTGTGAGCAGGGTAATGGAAGCATGGATAAACAGACCCGGGTACCCGTATTTATCTGTGAAGAGAAAAGCTGACAAGATAGAAATAAAACAGAAGAAATTCTATCTTGACGGTTCGTCATCAAATGATCTCTGGCCGGTGCCTGTAACCATCAGAAGGAAAAACAAAATCGAATCGATTCTTCTGGAAAAGGAATCGATCGAAATAGAAGGAAAGGATTTTGTCAAGCTGAATGCATCAGAGACTGGCTTTTACAGAGTCCTTTATGATCAAGCATTATATGGTGAATTACTGTCCAACCTGGACGATCTTACATTTGAGGACAGATGGGGAATCGCTTCAGACCTATTTGCCTTCCTTGTTTCTGGCCACATAAATATATTGACCTATCTGGATCATGTCAGGAAATTTGAAAACGAAGATGAATATTCCGTAGTTCAGGAAGTATCCTCAAATCTTCAGCAGTTGTTACTTATCAACCCGAAGAACGCAAGAATAAAAGAAATAGCTACAAGATTTTACCGCAAACAGCTTCAGAGAATCGGAGAGAAATCCGCCGGAGACGACATCAACGAAGGCATTCTTAGGGGGATGCTCAACTCCAGACTTTCCGACATAGATCCAGAACATGCTGCAAAACTTTCCGGCCTGTTCCAGACAATTGAAAAACAGGATCCAAACATGAGGACAGCTATTGCCATAGCGGCTGCAAGGCAATTTGGAAAGATAGACCCACTCATAGAGAAATTCCTGAATCTCAAGAGTGACGAGGACCGGGTGAAGGTTATTTCTGCAATGGGAATGGTTCCAGGCAAGGATGCAATGGACAAGGTCATTCAATTAATGAATACAGGAAAAATAAAGAAGCAGGACATAACGTCATATTTCACATCATTGGGAATTGAACCATTGAACCGGGAACTCGCCTTCAAGATGCTCCCTGAAATTGTAAAGCGCATGAGTGATGTCTTTGTTGGAACAGGCACTCCGTCGAGACTGGTATATCAGCTCACGCAGTATATCG
>JAJZOT010000264.1 GCA_021847855.1 Thermoplasmata archaeon
GGATAGTTCAGGAAATCTCTCCAATAACTCTTAATTTTCTTTCCACGGTGTTTTCAATGTCAATTCTGTGGTCTATCTTGATTATGGTTTCCACACGTTTGAACCCTTGAGAGATCAGGAAGTTTTCAGCGTTTGATATTGCGGAGAATAAGGAAGGCAAATTCTTCGCTTCAATCACTGTTGCCATGCTGTTTGGATAACACCTCAATCCGGATTCTTTCAGCTTTGCAATTGCATCCTTTATTGCCTTACCAGCAGAAACACCTTCGCCGATCGGGTAGAAGGTAACATCAGCAACTATCATGATCCCAATAGCGAGACCCCCATAATTAAATATTAGCCTCCGCAAGACAAATCAAAAGTTCGGTTGCAGCGCAGATCGTGATGATTATTGCATGACACATCATCATGCGTTAAACACCTAGAATTTGTTGGCATAAACAGGGTCTTCCTGTTCTGCACGGATTTCTTCAGTGTTAAACGTTCAAATCAACTTCATCTGTTTCCCTGCAAACCTGGCATAGGTCACTTCTGTACTTCCGGGTGTTATTGCAGTCAGCACAGATATGCCAGCTATGCTTTCTCCACCATAAAAATGAAACAAAGAACAGGACTACCGCCAGCAGGAATAAATAGGAATCTTTCCCCTGAGACAAAAAGTTGATGATTCCGGTTATCGTGCCAGTTATCTCAAGTGATTTCACCGTTAAATTCGAGTTTCCCGTTGAAATATTAACTATTCCGGTTCCGTTCACAACGCGGTAGTTTCCCGTGTCCATTATTTCATAATTATATGCTGCAGGCGACAGGATCACTGTGTATGAAGCGGTATCAATCTTATGTTTGATTCCATCGATAGTGAGATACCAGATCGTCCCTGCCCTCAGACCCTGGTTGTATACCGTGAGTTCGGCTGTTTCCTTCGTAAATTTGACTGTATAATTCTCATCGGATGAAGTCACATTAACCAGAACTATGCCTCTGTTGTCAGAGTAGCCCGGAGGTGCGATCACGGTTACATTGGCAGATCGGATAAGATAAAAACCCAGGCTGCTTGAATTGGTGTAAAGCGAGGTACCGTTAACTGAGATACCCCATACAAGTTCGTTACTCAGTCCGGTTTCAGTAAATGATACGTACTTCATCGGGGTTGAATTCACGACAGATTCCGGATATACGTAAGCGGGTTGCTGGTTAGCCCCGGAATTGTTCAGTGCTACCATTTCATTTGTGGCCAATGCGGCAGTAATCCGGTAATTGCCCGGAGAGAAGTCGGCCGGAAGTGTAAATGTCAGGTTCATCATCCTTGTCCCCGATAAATTAGACAGTGAGAAGGTGCCTATAATCTTGGAAGAGGTAGAATTCGACAGCGTAACTGAAAGATTTGATTCAGATATAGGAATCGAATTTCCGGAATAATTCACAATCAAGTACGATAGAGCGCTTTCTGTGAGTTTCAACCTGGATATCGATATTCCGGCAGAAGGCACTTTTAGCTGATACGAAAGGTTCATCTGATTTGTACTCAGAAACGGGAAAGGAGTTATGGATAGATAATTCAGGCTATTTCCGGCGTTGAGTGCATAATCCCCGCTATATTCGGGAGTTGGTGTGGAATTGAAATAGTCATAGAGCAGAATCTCCATATTCTGGTTGTTGCTGTTAAAACCATATTTTATGTCGTTGGCAAGGATCCTTTTTATCAAGTCCTGACGTGTTTGTAGATTATTCTGGTTAACGCTGTCCTGGCAAGTCAGGTTATAAAGAACATTGGATACAGCGATTCCACCGCTTATGAAATTGAATCTCACCACCTTATAAAGAAATACTGTTGAATTGCTCAAAACAAAAAATGGGCTTGAATAATCGGTCTGGTTGCAGATTGTCGAGTCCACCAGATACAGCGAGCTGTTACGTGCAACAATGGAGTGTTTGAAGGGATTTAATTCACCGGGGCCATCGAATAAATTAGGATAATTTAACCCATAGGAGGAATGGTACGATGCAAGTGTGCTATTATTAAGCATAATATTGTAAAGATTTTGCCCGTAAAGGCTGACTGTATCGTTTGAGTAGAGATATTCCGTGAGATTGTTCAGGTATGTTGCATTTGGATAACCATTGTGTAAAACAAGGCTGAAGTTTGATGAGTTACTGAACCAGTTAAGCCTGTGCTCCAGATTGCTACCCGTTATGGTGAAGTTCAATTCAACGTAACTTGAGGAGTTCGTATAAGGCAATGAGTAGTTTTCAATGAGGCTGTTTTTCAGATAAATCCAGAGAAAATCCCAGTTCTCGTTGCCACCGGCACTGTAGTTTATTGATACTGCTATTCTGTTAATGACGGGATTTCCGGGTTCTGATCCGAGAATGGACATGGGTATCACCTCATTCTTGCTGAATTGTGGCGAATTGCAGAAGAATGAACCGCCGACGTACTCGGAGGTATGTTTCTGGTTATAAACTCCGGATATGGTGCTGTTGTAGATATTCAGGTATGAATTGTTTGCTGTAAGTAACAGGGATTGATAGAATGGGGATGTAGGAGAAGTCGATGTTGAATTCAGGGTGGAATTCACAATGTTAACAGTAGAGTTCTGGAAATTTAGCACTCCTGGAAAGTCAAGCGTAGAGTTTTCGATTATAATGCTAGACCCGCTGTGTGAGAATATATCTGCTGTCCTGGAAACAGAGTAATCGGCCCCTGATACTGACATGGTTGAATTTTCAATCTTGAGGGTGCCGCTTACGTTAAAATGTATTGTTGTCAGATTAAGACTCTGAATCACGATATTCTCGTTCCGCAGCACAATTTCCGAACCAGAGGGAACAGTTACGTTGGATGTTACGTAATAAAAGGACTGAGTGCTGCTCTGGATGATCCCCTGCCCTGATATTAAAGGAGAAACACTGTAGAAACCGCGTAAAGACTCACTATGCTGTGAATTAGCCCCATGCGGGAGATTTCCATGAATAGGATGATACGAAGCAGTCATGATAATGATAATAAAGACAATCACAACACGCATGCTTATTGCGGACATATGGCGGAACGAGATAGACGGCCCGAATATTTTATATTTATCATACAGAACTCGTAGAATAGCGTATAATATACACAATTAACGTAGACTGGATCAATTCTGGTCCTTGAGGAAATAGGCCAGCGAATCTTTCATCTCCTGGAACATGGTACTTTTTGATGTTAAAAACCGGATGTATGGCTCATCTATTTGCAGAATCACGTTGCCGCTCATCCCTGTAAGCTTCAGGTACTCCCTCAGTACTAAGGATTCCAGGACAGATTCCATCAATATAACAAAATTATTTCTGCTGAAACTGATGGGCTTTATTTTTGAAAATCTTGATCCGAGAAATGAAAGGAATAAGAGCCACAAACCGGATTTGCTTTCAGGTGATCCCTGTATCCTGGCGAGTTCCATTATGTCGGAAAATGTGTGATTACAGGATATGATTAAATCTCTCAGTAGGCGGTATCTTTCCCTTACACTGTTTTCAGTTCCCTCAGCGCTTTCCCGTATACTGAGTATTTTTCTCCGTGTCAGATCGTCCCTGCCAAGTAGATTTGTGGGACAGGCAAATAAACCATAGTTT
>JAJZOT010000265.1 GCA_021847855.1 Thermoplasmata archaeon
CGAAAGCTGGGAATCGGCTTATGGTTTCTTGCCGCTGTCTTTTTTGTCGTTCTTTTCCCAGTTATAGTTGATGTTAGCAATACATGGGACATATTCACGATTTATGCAACAATTTCCTGGTCATTCGGCATGCCTATACTTATAATGAGTTTCATAGGCGCATTAAGATCAAGGAACATAAAAATCTCCAATTACAGTGGAAAAATACCCAATCTGACAATTTTTGAGATTCCTACAATTGGATCGTACAACGTGATTCCTGCACTGACCCGGGTCGTAAATTCAATACTGTTGAATGCCCCTAAGAATCTTGAAAACTGGAGAATTGACATAGTCACGGAGGAGTGGGCTGAGGCACTCAATGCAATAAGAGATCAATTTCTTCCTGAGGAAAAAGTAAATCTCGTGGTAGTACCCAAAGAGTACAAAACCATCACAGGTTCAATCAATAAATCCCGGGCTCTTCAGTACGCCGTAGAATATCACGCGGGCAGGGGAGAAAACAGCAAGGACATATGGTTTTTCCATCTGGATGACGATGCAGCAGTGGGACCAGATACTATTGCTGCAATTGCTGAACACATACAGTTCAAGGGATCAAAGTATTACATTGCACAGGGCATACTGGCCTTTCCACATCAGCTTTCCCGGTCTCTTATAGTGAAATTTGCTGATTCAATGAGGCCGTCAGACGATCTCACGAGATTTTATTTCTTCACGGCGTTGCTGAGAACACCACTGGTTGGCCTTCATGGAGAGAATCTTCTTATCCGCTCCGATATAGAATCAGAAATAGGGTGGGAAAATGGTTCAAGGCAAATAATCGACGACAGTTGCTTTGGGTTGAGGTTCTCTGAAAAATACTGGGGAAAATCCTCGTTTCTTCCGGCTTTTACCTACGGCGCTTCACCATCAAGCGTCAGGGACATGCTCAGGCAGAGGCGCAGATGGCTTGTAGATATAACAAATCTGGGAATATACGGACCCCTGCCGTGGAAATACCGGTTAATGCTGATTTATTCCGCTATGTTCTGGAGCAGCATGATCACTCAGAACATCATTCTGGCGACCTTATTGCTGCAGTTCTTCCACATAATCAGCTTTGAACTCATAACTCCGCCAATGGGGATAATGTGGGCTTTCACTTTCAGTTTCTGGATATGGTTCTACTGGAACGGTCTTCACATAAACACATCGGTATCCGAGAAAGCAATGCCTTTCTGGAAGAGCGCGCTTCTGATGATCCCGCTGTTCTTTTTTGTGATAGGTCCACTCGAAGCCATTGGCGGAATAATGGGCATTTACGCATTCCTCAGAAATGAAAAAAGGTTTGAAGTGATTCAGAAACCGTTATGATCTTAAATTTTAGGGATTCTTATCTCCAGATCAGCTCAAAAAACTCTTTCACTTCACTGCATTTAAGTTGACCCTTTGCGGTGGGTTCAGTGATATAGCAATATATAAGACGCGATCCAAGAACGGAATATAGGATCCTGGTCATTGGGTCACTGCCTAGCTCCATGACAGCCACATTATCGTATTTTCCCAGAAGTTTTATTAAATTTCTGCTAGAAACCATGGAGGCAGGCGTCACTATCTTGACAAATCTGGCCTTGTTACAATAAATTCCGGCGAGGTTTTCGAGAGTTTCATAATCCGGTTCTTCCTTCAGGAAGTGTCTGGATACTATCATTCCAGTGTAATCAACATAGTTTTCACGCAGGAATTCAGTCTCGACATCTATCAGGAATCCCATTTCCACTGCGGACTTTAGAAAGCCGGTTTTAATCTTGCGATCAATGTGCCGGACTCCCCCCTCGTTTTCGTCCCTTACTGTAAGGATTATTCTATCTTTGACTGCAACAAGGCCTTCCAGGATATTGGTGTTCAATTCATGCAGGTAATCCAGTCTCAACTCCGTCAGATCGCATTCACCGGAAAGTACATGCCTCAAATCAGAAACGTCAGTAATCGGTAGGGAACCAACGATAAGCGGTTTCATGTTAATTCTATCACCCCCCCGATGCGTGAAATATCTTCGTAAAAGCGAGGATTACTTTTGCTGACGCACTCCGCTCCTCTTACGGTACCGCCGAATCTCAGGGCGAGAACCGTGCCAAGCATCGCTATCCTGTGATCCATGCTGGAATCAATAATTCCGTATTTCCCTGAACCATTGCCGCTCACTACAATATTTCCATCGAAGTCTGCCCTGATTCCAAATGATCTAAGGGTGTCCAATATGGTTGAAATCCTGTCGCTTTCCTTGATCTTAAGCAGTTCAATTCCCCTGATTGTCGAAGTTCCGTTTATTACCGAAGCAAGCGCAGCAAGACTCACCGCCATGTCCGGAGAATCCGAGACGTCTTCATCGAACGGATGCAAATCGTCATTGGAAGATACCTGCCATTCCCGGTTCAGCACTTCGCTTCCTGCACCACATTTCCGGAATATGTCAACTATCCTGGAATCTCCTGCAGAATCCTCTGGAAGTTCAAGCCCCTTTATTCTAATTTTTCCGCCGGTCAGTACAGTTGCGGCCGCATAAAAGGAAGAAAGAAGAAAATCGCCTGGAACAGGACCTGAATATTTCAGGGTGACCCCCGGATCGACATTGATCGTAGTGCCGCTGAATCTAACGTTGGCACCGATTCTGTTCAGAATATCACACGTCATACGGATGTAGCTTGCTGATCTGACAGGCGGAAGAATGTTGATTTTACCACCTCCGCTCATAAGCAGGGCAAAGATGAAACCGCTAATGTACTGGCTGCTTTCCGAACCTGAAATTTCAACATAATCCGACACCGCTTTTCCGCTGATTCTTATTGGCAACCTGTCACCGATCACAGTAACTCCGTTTTTCCTCAACCACTCTATAATTGTATTCAGTGGCCTTTTCCTCAGAGTCTCATCTCCATCTACGATAATGTCCATTCCTTTGAATGCAAGAATGGGGAGAAGAATGCGCAGTGTCGTTCCGGAGCCACCGAGATAGATGCTGTTTTTTCCTGACATCCCTGATCCACTGGATCTCCAGAGATCACCTGTTCTATTCACGCCAAGTGCTTCCACGGCGGAAATAGCAGCCATAACGTCATCAGACATGTAGAGATTATGCAGTTCAATTTTTCCAAGCAGGGCCGAGAATAGCAGCCTGATGGCAAGACTCTTCGACTGTGGAGCATCAACAGTTCCAGAAATTCTGGATGGAGCGATCTTCGCAATCAACTTAAACCACCTTTGCAATTATTGCTTCGCCTACGCTGTTATAAAGATCTAAAACCGGTCCCTCCTCACCCTCCTTAACTGCTGCAAAAATGGAAGGGCCATTGCCTGAGGCTCCCGATGCCAGTGCACCCAGTTCCAGCGCTTTTCTGACTATTGCAGTTTCGTAGCCGAATATCTCGGAAACTGCGAGCCCATTAAGCCCCATCGCTTCAATGTAGTTTCCACCAAGGACGCTGTTAGCTATTTTTTTGAAGATTGGCCAGTGCCTCATCAGAGATTCAGGATCGAAAGCACTCCTGCCGCTTCTGGGGATTACAACAAAGACAATGCCTTCAGGAAACTTATCCATTTTTATTAACCGCATTT
>JAJZOT010000266.1 GCA_021847855.1 Thermoplasmata archaeon
ACGTAAATATTCAAGACTTTCACCCAGAAAAAGGGGTTTTCTATTTGACCTCAACTGTATTGTGTGAATCCAACTATGCACAAGACAAACTGGCTATAACTTATTCCCCAACGAATGCCTTTTTATTTTTACCAGATGGAACCGACACTTTCTTAAACAATCTGGGCCAATCAGTCAGCTTGAATAGTAAGAATGCACTGCTGAGAAGTTGGCCAGCCTATGGTTATTCAGGAGGTGCTTTTGAGATCCTGCTTCAATGCAAAGAAAATTCCACGATAAATCTGCAACCAGCTTGGGAACTGATAAACGGTGGCAGAACAGACACATTCATAATGGATTTTGTATCATTGCCATTGGTTAATTTACAAACATTAATGTTTCATATCATCCAGGCCTTTTCTGAGGTCTACGCAACAATGGAATTAGGGCCTTTAGATGATGACGGTGTAATGGTTAAATTACAGTCGGGACAACTTATCATTAAATTTCGATTGAAAAGAGTAGATGTTTCCCTCTCAATTTCGTACTTTATACTTAACTATTCGGAAGCAGTGGTGCGAGTCACGGCCATAGCATGGCATGATGATCTAAGAGCTAATGTCAGAGAAATATTGGCCGAGAACACAGACTACTTCGTTTTACCAAATACACCGTGTAAAAAAGATATAGGAAAGAATATAGCAAAATCAACACAAGGATACATATTGCTTAAGAATGCAATAGAAGCAGTAATGAAAGGCATTTCGAATAAAATAGGGATTGTGACCTCAAATCCAATTAGAGTGTCGATTCTTCCTTGACATCGCAGATCAAATTATTGTGCTCCCCTAGGCAGAAGTTCAGATTCACATGCTCTTTTATTCTGTAACTGCAAGAGAAAGAGTTACCATTTCTTCTGCACCTTCTTTCCAGTAATCCTTCTTCATACATTGCCCTCAAGATCCGTGCTGCTCTTCCTTTGGAAATGTCTAACTGGGTAGATATCCTTGAAGAATGGAGCGAGATATTTGGGTACTGGTTCAGGTGTTGAATAACGGACTTCCAGTCATCCGGTACCTTATGGGAAAGAAGAAATTCTATCTTGACCCCCCCTCCAAATTTTCGGAATTTCAGAATGTCCAGGATTGTGGTCTTCACTTCATGTTCCAGAATTTCAATTTCTTCCCTGGTCAACTCCCCCTTTACAACAATGGTAAGGCCTGACCTTTCAAACAAAGTGTGTTGTGGCATATCACAGCACCTTCTCTACCAGTCTGCCCCTCTTTATGGCCTTCAGTATGACTCCAATTCTGTAATTCGAATAGGGCCTGACAATCCATTCGCCTGGTTTTATTGGGCTTCTTTTCCTGTTGAATGACTTATCGGCCCTGTGGCCTTCCTTTGTTGCTTTTATGAATTTCTTCCAGTCTCTGTCAAGAACATAACGCCTTTCCACTTCTTTGATGAATTCTTCAGGGTATCGCTTTGCGAGGTCCATCCAATTGTCAGAGAATGAAAATAGAGACATCATTCTGGGACCTCCAGGAATCGTCTGAGACGATCACGCTTCTCCTTCAAGTCGTGGGAATCCCATTCGCCAGGATAATCCGGGAATAATACGGCAATTTCATCTTTCGGTATATGCCAGGAAACTTGGCCAGTGGGGAGCTCCACATAGAGTATAGGCCAGTCATCTTCCCGGTTCCTGATCCCTATTTGATACCCCTTCTGGTTGGCCAGAATTGCTAAAACCTGAACTGCAAGGTTACGGTCCACATATGCTTCATCAGGTTCGGATTGGAAGTTATCGGTCACTAGAACACCTCCCTGTATGTTTTGAGGACTGCATTGCTGAAGATTTGTGCATGATCCTCACATAACACCTTGTGAAATCCCGGGATATGCACGTATCCTTTTGCGAAAGAACTGCAACCTTCTATCTCACATACCTGCCTCATTCCAGATAAAACACGAAACCAGTTCAGGGTGTGTTTGCTAACTGCCATATTAATTCCCTCTCGTGTATGGTTTCTCTATCCTGTTCTTGGCTTCATCGACCGATATCTCAGGAGGGTTCTGGTAGAATGGCATCATTTTCTGTTTTGTCTCTCGCTTGATGCTTCCCTCCATTTCCTGAGTAGTTCCCCTTATGGCAGGTGAGAACTGTTTGAAATATTCCAGGGGAAGATCATCGATCTTCGGGTTGGAAAGGTACTCCTTCTCAAACATCTTATAATCCAGCCTGAGGGAATATCTGTCGTATAGATCTGATTCGGACGGTGTGAGGTATGTTGTGCCTTCCATTGGCACAAGATATCCGTCTCTGCCAATGTAACTGGAAAGGAGTCTCTTTGTGGCAGATGTTGCCCTGTCGGTTAGTTTCCATCCCCTATCCGTGGATTCAAGCTCATACTTGTGGATCTTTCTTTTTTCCGGATCGGGTTCGTTGAGGTAATCCCTGATGACAGGGTCCGGATCGATTGTTGGCCTTCTCCTTACGTTGAAGATACCGGCCTGAACCAGTGACCGAAAATACCAGGCATGGCATTCCTGTTCAAGCTTCAGATCTAGTTGCAGCTTCGTCCTGTCGTCCACCCTTGACTTTAGGCCGTTGTACTCAGCTTCCTTGGTTGCCAGATCCACCCTCAGGCATGAGATCTCCTCGGCAAGCTTTGACAGCCTTATGGTGTCAGGATCCTTTGGCATGAGGCTGTGTATTCCTCTCCTGAAAACATCTGATGCATTCACGGATGGGTTCTGCCTGAGGAACTGCTCAACCTCAGGATCACTTGTGACCATCCTCTGCACCAGTTTCCTGTCGCCCAGTGAGGGGCGGCCCATCCTCTTGTTTTTCCCCCGGCTCAAGGAAAAGCCTCCTCTGAAATGGTGTCCTCATTCTCCGATATCGATCTTTTTCCATTCCCCTTCCCGGGAGGAGCGATCCTCAGGATCTTTTCCCTTCTCTCACCCAGTTTGTGCAGAATTTTCTCATGAGACTCTATCTCCATGTCCAGGACAATGAGACTGACATCTTCGGTGCTCATGTCCATGAGGGAATGGAAAGCCCTGTTTACAAATTCAGATGCGTTGAAGCGGCTGTAGTTTCCATCGAGGCTACGGACAAAATCCACAACTTCCGGATCCACTGACAGAGTGATGTTGACCTTCTTTCCGGAACCTTTCAGGGGTCTTCCAGGTCCGGTCATGATACCACCCCGCTAAAAAAAGGGGAGAAGAGAGAGAAGATGATATTAGATATATATTTTATATATCTATCTAAGTAAGAGAAAAAGAGAGAGACAGCGTATTTCCTGAAGGTAGCTCCTGGACTTTCGATATATATGAAAAGTCCTGAAAGAATCTGTGAGCGATTGCTCGTGCTATTGGCGATTTCTGGATTTTGATCTATATTGAAAATGGAGAGAGGGGAATTCAATGCTTTCCTCTCCGGTTCCTGTTGTTTCCCTTATGGTTTCCGTACTTGACCTGGTGTCTCTGTATGTATTTCTCCCTCTGGATCTTCTGTTCAGGATCGGGGAAAAATGTTGTCTTGATATCAATGGTCAAAGGATTCCTGCCTACAATGAT
>JAJZOT010000267.1 GCA_021847855.1 Thermoplasmata archaeon
ACGTGGAAACGGTATGAGGCAGAGGATAGTGGACGAGGCGGATGTCATCATAACAACATCAGGAATGCTTGATGGGGGACCTGTTTTATACTACATACAGGAGCTCATGAATGATCCAAAGAGCGCAATATTCCTTACAGGTTACCAGGTAGAGGGAACAAATGGTAGATCTCTCATGGAAAACGGGACCATAAACATAGCAGGTGCAACTGTAAAACCGGAGATGAAGCTTGAGTTCTTTGATATGTCTGCTCATGCAGGCCACGACGATCTCCTTCAGTTCGTTAAAGAGGTTGATCCTGAGAAAATAATACTGTGCCATGGAGAGGAGAGGGAAAAACTGGCGAAAGATCTTACAGAATACGATGTAGTTCTTCCATTCAACGGAAAAGAGTTCGAGGTAAACTGAAGGAAGAACCTGTAAAAATTACATATATATCTTTCCATTAACCAGTTGTGCCAGATCTCCTAACACTGAAAAATGTACGGATGGAATATCCAATGGGCAAAACAAGGCTCATATCCATAGACGACGTCTCTTTTTCAGTGGATAGGAATGAATTTGTATCAATAATAGGTCCATCGGGCTGCGGCAAATCAACTATTCTGAAGATGGTGCTTGGCCTGGTTGAACCCACATCAGGTTCGATTCTCATAAACGGAGAGCCCATAGGCAACAACCGTTCCAGAATATCGGTTGTATTCCAGAATCCTGCTCTTTTCCCATGGCTTGATATTCTTCAGAATGTGGAAGCTGTAATCGAACCCTTAGAGAGGGATAAGAAGGTCAGGAAGGAAACAGCCCTTAAATTCATAAAAATGGTTGGAATAGATGGATTCGAAAAGGCTTATCCCAGGGAACTTTCCGGAGGGATGAAACAGAGGGCCTCAATAGCAAGAGCACTTTCAACATCCCCTGACATCCTGTTGCTTGACGAACCATTCGTGGGGCTTGACGTATTTGCCGCACAGGCCATAAGGGAAGAACTTCTGGATCTCTGGGAGTCTCCGGAACTTCCTCCACACACTGTCTTAATGGTCACGCACAACGTTGATGAGGCAGTTCAGATGAGTGATCGCATAATTATCCTGAGCAGGCGCCCAAGCAGGGTCATAGAGTCAAAGAAGATAGATCTTCCAAGACCTAGGAACACAAGAAGCGAGGAATTCTACAGAACTGTTGACAATGTCCTCACAATAATGTCCTCATGATCCACTATGATCTTATTTCAATCCGAGCAGTGCAAGTGCATTTATGAAATACTGCACGGCAAAACCAGCAACAAGTACACCAAAAATTCTGGTGATGACTTTCATGACTTTATCGCCAAATATCCTGTTGATACGGTTGGAAAAGAAGAAGAAAACGTATACCACAAGAAAAAGGACCACAATGGATATGAGCGTCATGACCTTTGTCAGGATACTCCCTTCCATGAGTATAATAACAAGGGATATGGCTCCGGGACCTGCCAGCAGGGGTGTAGCAAGTGGCACTATACCCACGTCGGTTGCTGTGGATCTACCGCCGGAAGAAGGTGGCTTGTCTCCCTGCCGTACCATTTCAATTCCCATTATGAGAAGGATAAGGCCTCCTGCAATTTCAAGGGCAGGTATGGATATTCCGAAGAACAGTATGATGAAGTTTCCCACAAGTGCGAAAAAGATCAGGATTATTCCGCCGTAAATGACTGCATCTGCAGTTATGGTCTTCTTGGCTCTGGCATCCATTCCAGATGTGAGGGACATGAATAGAACCATGCTGCTGAATGGGTCTATGACCACAAATAGTGGTATGAATACCTTCAGGAACTCAATCAAAATTGCCAAATCCAAGGGTCATAACATCCACATATATCTAAAATACGGAATTGCAATTTTCTGAAAGCATTTTTAAGCAGATTCCATTAACCTGAAACATGAGAGTTCTTATTATGGGCATTGATGGTTATATAGGGTGGCCGCTTTCACTGCGCCTCTTGAGGGAAGGTCATGAGGTGACAGGTATGGATAACTTTTATACGAGGAAGCGTGTGAGGGAGGTCAACTCCGACTCCGCGCTTCCCATAGGCTCGATGAAAAAAAGAATCTCTGATGCATCCAGCTCCGGACTGGGTGAAATAAAGTTCTTCAGGGGCGACGTTAGTAATTCTGAGAAACTGCATGAAGTGATAAAGGCAACTGAACCGGAAGCAGTGGTGCATCTGGCGGAGCAGAGATCCGCCCCATATTCGATGCTGGGACTTAAACAGGCAAAGGAGACCATGGTGAAGAACATAGTAAGCACAATAAACCTTGTCTACGAGGTCAAGGACCAGGTTCCTGACTGCCATATACTGAAACTTGGGACCATGGGTGAATACGGTACCCCGAACATTGACATTCCGGAAGGTTTTTTCGACATTGAGTACAGGGGAAGAAAAGATCATCTGCCGTTTCCAAAAAATGCAGGTTCATGGTATCACTGGACCAAGGTGCATGATTCCAACAACCTCATGTTTGCCAACCGTGTGTGGAATATCTCTGTTACAGACGTTATGCAGGGAGTTGTTTACGGAACGAGAACGGAGGAGATTTCGGATCCGGATCTATATACGAGATTTGATACGGACGAGGTTTGGGGCACAGCCCTTAACAGATTCTGTGCTCAGGCAGTTGCTGGACTTCCAATAACACCTTACGGAAAGGGAAACCAGGCAAGAGGTTTCCTCTCCCTGGAGGACAGTGTATCATGTCTTGCTCTGGGAATCAGTAAACCTCCCAAAAAAGGCGAATACAGGGTCTATAACCAGTTTGACGAATATTACACAGTAAACCACCTTGCCAAAACCGTCCAGGAGGTATATGGAGAAGAGACAGGAAAAATTGCAGAGATAAAGCATGTTGAGAATCCACGGGTGGAGATGGAAGATCACTATTATAACCCGGAAAACCAGAAACTGAAGGATCTGGGGTATAGAAGAAAGAGGGAACTCAGGCAGGAGATATCAATAATTCTGGAAGATCTATCCAGATACAGGGACAGGATACTGAAGCACAGGGATTCAATAATGCCCAGAACCCTATGGAAGGCATAGAGGATCTATCTGTGTGACTTTGAATATTCAAGTGATCTTCCAAGCACATCAATATAGCTTTCCGACACCCCAACGCTTATCCATTTTGACCTGTCAATCCTGTATCCATAGGTGCGGATTCCATCCATAATGCTCCTGTTTATGGCTGGTGTGATCTCAATATTTGATCCTGTTCTTTCAATCCGTGTCATCACGTCCCAGTTCAGGTAATAAAAGGCACAGAGTGCAAGATTGGAAGGGGGACTTTTTGATTTTTCAACAACAGATCTCACCTCAATGAGGTCCCCGGAAACAGTATACTCTGCTGTTCCGTATTTTTGTGGTTCCGTAACCTCCATGAGGCAGAGGTGGTTTGAAGAAGGGTCGCTGGATGCTCTTTCAACAAAAATATCGAGGAAATCCTGGTCAAGTATGAGCCCATCACCTGCATTCAGGAAGAAAGGCTCTTCATCCATGATATTCGCGGCTCTTGCAACCGC
>JAJZOT010000268.1 GCA_021847855.1 Thermoplasmata archaeon
CGAATATGAGCACTATTGCTATGAATATCAGAGATGTGAATACTGTATACAAGAGGTTGACAGGAAACCACGGAAGATTCTTTTTTTTCTGTACTTCCTCGGGTTCGTCCTTTATTCCAAATGGACCGGATTTCTCAAAGAGATAGAAGTGCAGTACGGTAACAAGGATGATCAATCCTCCCACAATCGCAACATGTAATGAAAGCAGGTGAGCCATTGTCTGGGCAGTTGTTCCATTTCCCACTATGACTGCTACCAGAAAATTCGCAAGACTTGGTAAAAGTCTTCCGATAACGCTCTTTTCAACAAGTATCTCCATGACATGAAGCGCTGAAAGGCTGATGTATGTCTGTGTGAGGAGATAACCCAGTATGGCCTCGATATAAACAAGGACAAACAGTATGACACCAAGAATCCACTGGAGCCACCTCCATTTTCCTTTGTAAGCACCTGTGAAATATGATCTGAACATATGAACGTAGAGAAGCGCGACCATGGCATACCCCATATAAAGGTGGGAGGTAAGCAGAAGATGCCCAAAATATACGCTGGAAATTATACCTGCAGTCGAGTTATACGGATTTCCCTGCTGATAGTAATAGAAAAGCAGTATTCCTGAAAAACCCAGATATAGGAGGGCCGCCAGCAGAAAAGAACCTGTCCAGTAATCCAGACGGAGCTCCTTCTTCGTTATAGATCTAAGGGATATGTTGTAGGAACCCGGCGGTCCTTTTTCTTCGGTTATTATTTTTGTCAGGTCATATTCATTTTTTTCTGTCATGATATCAGTCTCAGTAATAGTTTCCAGGCCATGGTCCATTTGAACTGCTTACAACGATTGATTTGTATATATTTTCGGTCTGACTGTATATTGGAAGCTCCGTCCCTCCAGACATGTTTTCAGTTTCAACCTGCGATCCGTATATTTCGCCATTCGGAAGGAACTGGTGTGTCCTGATAACAGGGCTTTCACTATTCATGCCGACTGCGTATAGATAGTCCGTGGATACATCATGATGCAGGATAACCTGCGGGAGAGAATGATTTGCTGGACTCGGAGCAGGGCCATTATTGTATAAATTGTGCACGCCTTTAGTTGGATCGTACTGGCTCCCGTGACATTTGCAATATATCAGACCATATTTTGGCCAGTTTGCTGATGTGTACCCAATGAGTTGCGCCTCAAATGGAATATGCTTAGCTGGATCGTAGCTCAGCAACGGCGTGATACAGGCAAGATGCTGGCAGATACCACTGTAAGCCACTATGTTTGAATTCGGTCCCACACCTCCAGGAATTGACACTCCATTAAGAGCCATGAGTATGTTGGGTTCGTCCTGAAGAGGATAATTGAAAACCATCAGTGGATATTTGCTTGTGGAAAGCCCTGCTACCGGTATATCAGAGGCATGTATCGGGTTTCCGTTAGAGTCTGTCAGTATTGCAGTCGGATATGTGGAGGAAACCGGAAGGTTTCTTGTCTTTGGAATAAAGTATCTCCATCCTGAAAGTCCACCGACAAGAAGGGCAGCACTAGAAATTCCAACCGCTTTAAGAAATGTTCTCCTTTCATTGAAGGGTCTGTTCTTATCGTTTTCAGTGTCTGGCACGATAAATCCCTTAGCTGATCACCTCATTGTATTTCAATAATTATCATCATATCTTCAGACCGATATTCTATATTGCCGCAGAGATCCTTTAGTAAAGTACCGCTCTGCATGGAGCGCCGTCTTCAAACATCTTCAATGGAAGGCACATAAAATTATATTCGCCAGGCTCCACATCTTTTAAAAATAGCCCCTCCATTATTATGATGCCTGCACGCAAAAGCGTTTTATGAACCACAGGCTCCGGTGATTTGAATTTCTCAACTGACAGATAGTCTATCCCGACAAGTTTGCAACCATCTGCAACAAGCTTTTTAGCCGCTTCCAGTCCTATGTATGTGAAAGATGTGTCAAAACTGTCATATTTGTTTGAATTGTTTGTCTTGAAAAGTACTATTTTTTCATGCTGCTTCGGTATATCGTTTTCTGTTATTTCCTGGCCGGAGCAGAATACCACAGTCGCCTTGCCCTGAAACTGTTCAAGTGGGATTTCTGATGCTTTCTTTCCATCAGGAAGCATGTGATAGGGTGCATCAAAGTGCGTGCCGGAATGGGTTTCCATTAAAACACGCGTGATGTGAACATGGTCCTTTTCATGCGTCTTGTAGGCATATTCCTCGTAATGGGCGTCGCCGGGATACGTGATCATTCCATTTTTCAGCGGAAGCGATATATCGATCATGAAATCTGATTACGTCAACGGTTAAGTTCTTTTCCTGATTCCTGCAGGATAGTTCCTGAGCTCATGACCGCAAATTGGACAACTTGAAATTTTTTTCGTGTAAATACGGCCACACCCAGTGCATTTATATGCCCATTTGATTATCTTACCTATCTTTTTCATCCTGGCCGGTGAAACTTCGACGCCAAGGGCAACTGCTGTATTCTGCATTGAGTAATCATCAGTCACAAGTATACCGGATAACTGAAGGGCCAGTGCCACTGCATCTATGTCAGTATTGCTCATGCGATCTATGTCACCGGTCGATACTGCAGCATTCCTCACCTTTTCGAGATATTTGGAATCCGGTTCAACTACTTTGATTGAATCCATTGACAGGGAAACAAGCCTTCCGATCTTTCCCTTCCTGATCTCATCAATTACTGATGATGGGACAAATATTCCGTGCGAGGTCAGATCATATTTTCCTGAAAGGATCGCGCTTGAATCAAGGATAACAGGTCTTGTTTTATTGTCAATCCTGTCGATTGTATCTACCATATCTTATTTCCCTTGGTAGAATGCATCGAGCCAGTTCATGACGTCCGGGATTTTTTCCACCATATCCATGATTGTATACCAGTACTTTCTGTCATCGAAGCACATTTCTCCAGTTTTCTTGTTTATGAATGATGCCAGTTTCGCAGCCTCGAATGGTGCGATTCCCTTAGATAGCAAAGATGCTGATATTCCAGCAAGCAGATCGCCTGTCCCGCCCATTGTCATCCTCGCGTTTCCACCACTTGATCGTGCAATCACGTTTCCATCTGATATCAGATCGGTTGATCCCTTCAGGATCACAATATTTCCTGTTTTCCTGGAATAATCAAGAAGTGCACTCTCCGAGGCGTCCAGGCCTGTGAGATCTTTAAATTCGGCTGAATGCGGTGTGATTAGAAGAGGCTTACTGCGCTTGTAATTCAAAAGCGAAAGGATCCTGATCGCATCAGCATCTATCACCGTTGGAATATCAAGGGAGAGGAGGTCTTGAAAGACCTGCTTGAAGTCAACTGTATGGCCCATACCTGGGCCTATGAGGAGAGCTGTGCTCTTCTCGATTCCCTTAAGGTCTTCTATGTCCCTCATTATTAAAAATGGTGAATATCCCTGTATCAGGCCGGAATGTGTGTTCTTTGTATATATTCTGATCAGATCAACACCAACTTTCTCAGCCCCAAGTGCACTGACTATAGCTGCCCCTGGAAATTCGAAACCAGCAAC
>JAJZOT010000269.1 GCA_021847855.1 Thermoplasmata archaeon
ATGTGGAGCATAATTTCCGCGGCATTGATAGTGATGGCATTGATATCGTTATCTCTCAGGAATCATATCCCATCCCCCGAAAGAAATTAACGGTGAACTCAATTTTCTGGTTCGGTGAATGAACACTGATCCAAGTAACTCCCTGGCTGTTTACCAAAGGATGACATAAATTTAGTCGGAAATACCTGGGAATCTGCAGGAAAGTGTCAAGGCCTTTAATCATTGAATTTCACGAATCCGTTGGGGGAGAAAGAGGTTGGCATAGTTCCTGCATGGAATTGTACAGCTCTTTCACAGGAAAATGTAAAAATAAAACATCAAGGGTAAAAACTTTATGAGTTGAACAATTGCTCAACAGTCTTGATAGCTAAATTACAAGGGAGGAAGGTAACAAGATTGGCGCTTGCCCTATTTGCCTCCGTTCTTGTAATAATTGCACTGATCGTAGTATTTCAGCCGGGACCAAAATCAGTCAGTGAGACGGATGGATCATACTCCATGTCGTCAAATCTTAATCTCGTGGATCATCTGAAAGATAACCTGCTGTATCCGAATAACACGTCCCTGGATGATCCTTCAGTGATATATACCAACATAACGTCAAACATTTTTGTAAATCTAACAGTGTATTATTATAACTCCATGGAAAACATCAGTTCTGTTCACTGCACCTACCAGGTCTTTGTTATATCAAGTGATCCAGCCTGGACAAAGGAAACCTACGCATCCGCATCCAATCTTACTCTAACAAGTGGAAACTCCAGCAGCCTGATATTCAACATAAACGTTAGCTCAAACCTCTCAAAGGGTAAGGAGATAGACAGCCAGCTTGGGTACTCATCATCCGGGGCATACGCAATAGAAATAACGGACATTGCATCATCTCAGATTGGCTCATCTTATTCCAATCTCACCATAGGCGTCGGAAGTTCTGCAGATACACTTACAGGTCCAAATAACATTCCATTGAATGGGTTATTTTCAAAGACCGTTACTGTTCCGGGTCGAACAATAATACCACTTGGAATGATTTACGCTTATCTAATGGCTGGCATCGGTGCATCTGCTGTGATTTATCTTTTGCTTACAATGGTGCCAAGGAAAAGTGACTATGTGAAGAAATTCCGTAAGGATAATTCAGGGGACCTGATAGAACTGGATTCAGGCCCACCAGAAGGGGCAATAAGAGTAATTGATACAGACGATCTTATGAAAATGGCCCTAATAACCGAATCTCCTGTATTTGTTTATGAAAATACCATATTCACGGAACTTAATGGGAAGACCTATTATTCTGAAATCAGGAAAAAGAAAACAAATTGACGTCTCGCAGGCTTATCGTCCGGAGAAGGCGTTTATGTTTCATGTGTAATAAACAATATATCTGATTAACAAAAACAGATAACTGTCAATGAATAACTAATAAAAACAAGGCGTAAGGTAGCAACGTCATTAGGGAACACAAAAAGAAAAAAATTTAAAAAAAGAAATAAGAAAAGATTAATGGTTTACGGGTCTACAGACACTGGGAGCAATATACCTATATGGAACGAGCCGCCTTGGGTGGACGTGGGAGCTACTCCTGGTAAAATTGCATAAACAGTGTAAACGAACGAACCCCCGGGAGAAAGCGCGGCTGGAGCACTGCTGGAAGTCGTAGCATTAATCAGATAAAATAAGCCATTAGTTTGAGGAATTCCATTTTGAACCACACTTGACAGATACGATGATGTTATCGGAGGCTGGAGTTCTGAAACAGAGAAGGTGGGACCTATTTGTTGGCCGTTTCCATTGTACGTGCTGGCACCTGTAATTGACATGGTGCTGGTGTTCAGGATGGCGTTCCCTGTGTTAGCCACTGTAACTGTATACTCGACATACTCACCCGGTACCAGATAAGAGACGTTTGCATAGACATTGATGTTCGAGGCAGCAGAACCCGATGCCGTATATACCTGGTAACCTGGCGTAGCGCTGGTCACTGTCGTATGTGTATCTCCCTGCCCAACGATAACTAACGGATTCATGTTAGCATTGGTTCCAACAAAATTCAGGGTCTCCGTATACCCAACCGTTGCGGCAGTCTGCCCAAAGAACGCATTTGCGCTTCCAGCCCATGCCGAAAATGCAAACGTCCCGCCCATCACTACGACTATGGGCACCATCATCAAAGCAAACAATTTTTTGTTCATTTTAGCACCTTGAATAATAAAGAATGCAAAGGGCATATATGTTACAGAAAATTTTGTAGTACAAATGATAGCATAAGTTGAAATATTAAAATCTACCGCTTGATGTCAACAGCATAGAATATTCCGGCACAGACAAGTATTACTGCTGCAGTTATCTGATTATAAATCAGGACATAACCAAGGTATGGTACGGAAAGTGAGACCTGCCCTACGAGATCACTTACCGGGACTGGCAACGGATCCTTAGCGGGATTGTTCACCCCCTTGGTGATAAAATATTCGACTCCTTTATCATAATATATTCCCACAACCTCATGGGCAAACAGAGTGCCATTTTCCCAGGGAGCATTGAATACTATTATGGTTCCCACTTTCACGCCGTCTGGATTTATGTGTGACACAAGCAGAAGCGATCCCGGTTCTATAACCGGGTACATGCTATCAGTTGGGTCGGCGATGGCGTAATGGGACTCCTGAGTGACTGTTGGTAGCACAACCAGCAAAATAAGCATAACAATGAGTCCGGCAGCTATTACGACGATGCTTGAATCCTTCTTTCTGGTTCTTCTTTTTGACTTAAATATTCTTTTGATTGTAGCCGGCTCTCTTATTGTTTTATCCGCGATGAACAGCATTACAGATAGGACAATAACTTCCCATACGAGGTTGAATAGCCTAGAAACAAGAACAGAAACTCCAAGGCTCACAAAGGCGGTGTAAATTCCAAGAAATATAATGCCTGGCAGAATATTGAAGTTGCTTTTCAGGTACAGAAATCCGAGATAAAACGACAGAACAACAATGAACGTGAGATCAAACAGGATCAGTTGTATGAGACCCCCGACGTTAATAAAGATAGAAAACGGCGTAATGGCCATAATATAGACAAGTGCGGTAAGAGCCATTCCGAGAAAAGGGTGTTTCAAAAGGTTCTTCAGCACAATGCCGTGAATCATGGATAGCAGGGAAACCACGAGCAGCAGGGAATGGATCAGGGTTGGGAACAATAAATAAGTAAGCGGTGAAAAGTCGATTTTTCCGTATACAATTCCAGGTTCCAGCAACAGAAAAACAAATACAATCCCGTAAAACACTGAAAAAAGCGAAGTCCGGTCCACTCGAAAGTCTCGTTTCTTCAACAATAAGAGTGGAAAGAGTGACACCAAGACAACTATGTATTCATTCAAGTGCTCGTAATAACCCAGTTGCCATAACCCGATGTATGGAAGTAACAGCAGTATTCTTGCCCGAGAGTACCTCATCTTTTACCTGAAGCTTTTGTCTCCATCATTTCGTTCCTCGTCTGTTTCCCTGACTTCTCGAATTTTATTCAATCATTGC
>JAJZOT010000013.1 GCA_021847855.1 Thermoplasmata archaeon
AAAACATGATCAGATAAAAGAATGCAGCGGGTATGGGTATAATTATGAGAAAAAATCTTCTCCCAACCCGGTCTGTCCACTTGCCTGCATTATACTGGACAAGGGACATCATCAGAGTAGCCAGGCCCTGTATTACTCCTATCAGTATAAACGAAAGGTGATAGAATTCGAGGAGGATTATGGGGAGGAATATGAAAGATGAAACCCGGCCAAGAGCTCTGATGAATCTTGTGAAAGCCAGAAACCATATTCTTCGATCAATCTTACTATCATCTATGTTGTTTTCCATTCTCATTAACACCTAAACTGTAGAATCGTTCTTTTTTATAAGCAAGGAAGGAACGATAGCAGCGGCCAACATCACTATTCCTATTATGTAAACATAATGTATCGAAGCTATGAAGTCTGAAACCCAAGGTGCATTGCCCTGTACAGCTGACCCCACAAAAATGGACTTTAACTGGGTCAGGGGAGTACCTATGGCAATAACAAGAAATGCTATTCCTGTACTGAATGTTCTCCCAACATTGTTCATTGTAGCACTCATTCCCGAAGCAACCCCTCTATAACGCGGGGGAGAACCACTCATTATTCCACTCCGGTTTGGCGAGGCAAAGAACCCCATTCCCACTCCAACAAACACCAGCGGGACAAGTAACTGTGTAAAAGAGATTGTATAACCTATCAGGCTCAAAAGCGCGAAACCTATTATGGACGTGACAAGCCCCAGAACTGCGAAGAACCGCTGCCCATATCTGTCAGAAAGAAACCCGCTGATTGGCCCAATTATTGCAAGCGATGCGGACATCGGCACCAGAAATATGCCGGCAACCAGGGGTGTGAGCCTCATGGTAGGTCCCTGCAGGTAGAAAACAAGCACGATTGTTACAGCTCCATTGGCCAGAGCATTCAATAAAAGTGCAAGGCTTCCATAACTGAACGCCTTGACCTTGAAAAGCGACATGTTGAACATTGGGTACCTGGACCTTATTTCGACTATTACGAAAAATACGATCAGGGTCACTCCGACCAGGATCATCAGCAATGCGTATAGGCCGCTGAGCGAACCAAGTGAGTAAACAGTTATTGCTACAAGTATGAGTGCAAGGCCACCTGCGAATGTAAAGTTTCCAGTTAGATCAATTCTCTGTCCTTTTTCAATTGTGGCCAGTTCCCTCAGCTTGAAATGTGACCACAGGCTGGCAAAGATTCCAATTGGTATATTTACCCAGAAAATTGACCTCCAGCCAAGCAGTGAAACAAGAAACCCACCGAATACAAGCCCCATTGCCGCCCCAAAAACTATGGCCACCTGGTTTGTTCCAAGTGCTTTGCCTCTCTCATTTACTGGAAATGCGTCTGTAATAATTGCTGCACTGTTTGAGAACAGGAATGCTGCTCCGATTCCCTGTATCATCCTGAATGAGATTAGCTCAACTGGAGTGAAAGATACGCTGCAGAGAGCCGAACCAACCGTAAAAATTATAAATCCAAGATTGTAAAGTTTTACTCTTCCAAACATGTCAGCAAGTCTTCCGAAACTGACGAGAATTGCTGCAGTGATGAGCTGGTATCCTATGAGAATCCAAATCAGATCCAGCAATGTAGTACCGGGAAGCTGTCTTGCAATTGTTGGAAGAGCTATCAGAACAATATTTGTGTCAAGTGAAGACATTAAAACTCCAAGTGTTGTATTGCTCAAAACAGTCCATTTGTATTGCATTTAATAATCCCACACATCGATCGGTAATACTTATTTTGTTCGGTGAAGATTTTTCTGCATCTTTAACCAAAAGAGTGTGGAGAGAACGCCATTGCAAATTGAATATCACATCTTCCCGAATTTGATGAAAATAAGATCAGAGTGATATTTTTGTGTTTAGCCAGTTATTGCTCAATCTTTCTATTTTTGTTCTGTACCTTGAATACAGAAGTCCCAGTTCAGATGAATCTATCCCCTGTTTAAGGTATGACTTTCCTTCAATCTCCTCCACAAGATCCAGGGACTTCAGGATATCGATTTTCTCACCTTTCCAGAGAAATCCGGACAGTTCCCTTTTTTTGTTTTTTTCAAGCTGATATATCAACGCTCTGATCGTTCTTCCAATAGTAAGGTTTTCAAAATCTTTACCTGAACTTAATTCTGCAAATACATCTTTCAATTTGCTTTGGATCAATGTGTAAAGTTCCAGGTCCCGTTCGCTTGAAAAAGAGGTGGATGGTATTATGGAAACCGGATAGGCATTTCTGTCACTGTCAAATCCACAAACCAGATGAAATAGGTAATCTCTACCCAGAATGTCACTGAGCATACGATCCGTTATTGCTTCAACGCCGCTCTCAACAAGCCTCATCATATAGTCTGGCATGAAATCATCCGGAATCATCAGGTCATTTTTAACAGTCAGTATGGAATCAGATAAGGTGGGAATGTCCTCTGTCTTTTCTATAGATCTACCTGCAGAAATCCATACCAGCATCCTGATCATACCATGAATATCTGTGTGACTGATCATTTCAGATAGCGCAATGATCTGTGTCCCTGAATTCAAACGTTTTTCAATCTCCAGGGCTTCAACGCTTCTGCCATCAATTGTTCTATTGACAATCTTCAGGTCTCCAGTGTTATTGATGAAATCAAGAAGGTCATCCATTTCCATCCCTGCTGACAGTGCCAGCTGAGAAAGTGACCAGGGTGAGACAGTTATGTTTTTCAGATGAACTTCCCCATGATTTAGAACTGGAATTTTCACATCTCTCAATGTATCTTTCCATCTGACTGTTGATTCAAGATAGTCGTAGAATCTTTTTATGCTGTCGGTTTTTTTCATGGATGCATAAACGTTCTATTGCTTTATTACTTAACGGCCTCGGGCATAAAGGTAACTTTTGCGGATAAGTTAAACGGAAATGATTTTTCATGGAGATTGAAACCTACATTGGTACAGGTAACCACGAAAAAAAACACAGTCACCTGCGGTATGATTAAATACCAATATTCATTCTGTTCAACAACACAGCTTATGGTGCTTATATGTCTGGAGATAGATTTAATTATTATCTGAAAATGATATTGAATTCCGGTCTTGAGGAATATGCTCTGATCTCTGAGCAGCTCGAGAATGATAATTCCATATCACAGGACGAAGCAGAGGAACTTGAGAGACTCATAAAAAGATATATGGGCGTTTATAACCGTTATAACATAAAGGTAATAAACCGGCAGACAGGAGAAGAAGAATTACCTCCACAGACAATGATAGATAATTTTGGAGAAACCTCTGATTTTGTAGAAAATGCTGATCTCTATGGTGTACAGTGGAAAGTTTACTCCCCCAAAGGAAGTTTTGAGAACTCCCCCGTCCAGAGATGGTATTACAACCAGCACATTGCATCTATCCTTAACAGCGTACTTGCAGACGTGGTACCTGGAAGGGTTAAGAATTATTTCGATATTCCGCCCTGGGTTATGGGGAGCATACACGCACCCGGAACACTTTATCTTCCCTTAAGTGAACTGGCTACCCTTGCTATAAGCAGGAAGTTGATACCAGACTGGGAATATCTGGTTAAAATTGGGTTGCCCAGAGAAATGGTTGATTCAATAAGGGCAGCAAATCTAGGTTCAAAGCTCTGAGTCTTTATTTCAGAAAGAGTTGATGTTATAATCCATTGCAAATGAAAGCCCGAACCTTAATGCGGAAATAATGACAGTTGATTATCACGTACAATACCAACAGATTATATGTAATAAAGCAATAATAAGGTATGAAGTACAATGGAATAATCACTCCAATGATAACTCCCTTCGATAAAAAGGGCGAAATAGATTATGCTGCCACTGAGACACTCATCTCATATCTGAAAAAAATTGGTGTATCCGGACTTTTTCCACTTGGTTCCACAGGCCTTTTCCCTTTTCTAAGGGAGAGCGAGAGAAAGAAGTATCTGGAATTTGTTGCCGATCATGCCCAGGGTTTGAAACTCTATGCAGGAATAGGATCTGCATCAACTCAGATCTCGTCCGATCTGGCAAAGGAATGCAGTGATCTTCCTGTTGATGTAATGGTGTTGATGCCCCCATATTATATACAACCTGGACAGAACGAGATCATCAAGCACTTCGATGAGGTTCTGAAAAACGTCAGGAAAGAACTCTTTATTTACAATATACCACAACTTTCAGGAACAGTTATAGCACCAGAGACCGTTTCAAAACTTAAGGAGAACTATTCCCAGATAACGGGGCTCAAAGAGAGTTCGGGTGATATGAGATACTTTTCAAAAATAATGGAATTCTCTGGGCCAAACTTCTCGATTTTTCAGGGCCAGGATGATCTTCTCCTTCCCTCACTTGCAATTGGGGCGGACGGTGGTGTTTGTGGACTCACAAATTTTTCTGACCCCGTGATTCGCTGCTATAAAGCATACAGAAATGGAAATATGGAGGAAGCGCGCAAAATTCAGTTTAATGAGATAAATTCAATAATGAAAATCATAAATACGGACAGATTTCCATCAGGATACTACCATGCTTTTTATACGAGGAACGGAATAGATGGAGGTTACAGGGCTCCAATGCTCGAGCCGGGTGCAGATTCAAGGAAACAGTCCAGGGAGTTTCTTTCGAAACTTAAAAATTGATTTTTCACAGAACCGGGACAATTATTTTTATTGAAAAATTCCCATTCTCCGTTCGATAAAATATAAATACGGATTTGACCTTTACGGATACCTTAGTGAAGGAGGAATAAAATATGGCAGAACAGACATATGTAAAGTTTGAAACTCCCGAGACAGTTGAAAAGAAAATTCTCGACTTAGTTGAAAACTCATACAGAACGGGTAAAATAAAGAAAGGAACAAATGAAGTTATAAAATCTATTGAACGAGGAGAGAGCAAGCTGGTTGTAATAGCAGAAGATGTTACGCCACCTGAAGTTGTGTACTACCTGCCCACTTTGTGTGAGGAGAGAAAGGTTCAGTACGCATACGTAAAAAAGAGATCAGATCTGGGTTCAAAGGTTGGAATAGGTGCAGCCGCTTCCCTGTCAATAGTCGACTATGGGAAGAATGATGAGGCTTATAAGCAGATCCTATCTCAACTGGCTGAGATCAAGAAATAGGTGATATGAATGGCAGATGAAGCCACTCCGGCTGAAGTTGTTGAACTATTGGGGAGAACAGGTATGACAGGCGAAGCTACAACTGTTAAGGTGAGAGTCCTGTCAGGAAGAGACCAGGGAAGAATCATAGCCAGAAACGTTATGGGTCCCGTAAAGGTCGGAGACATTCTCATGCTCAGGGAAACTGCAAGAGAGGCCAAGAGGCTCTCTATCCGGTGATTTAGATGGCGAGAAACTGTTATTTCTGTGGAAAGGCCATTGAACCAGGGTCTGGGTTTATCCATGTCAGGAAGGATGGAGTCACGATTAACTTCTGCAGCAGAAAATGCAAGGTTAACATGATCGATCTCGGAAGAGTTTCCAGGAAGACAAGATGGACCAATGAGTTTCACTCCATAAAGAACATGAAGAAGGAATCATCCAGGAACCAGTAGGGTAATAATATGGAACGAACTCTTATTTTAATAAAACCGGACGGTGTTAAAAGAAAACTGTCTGGAAAGATCATTTCAAGATTTGAAGAAAAAGGCATGAAGATAGTAGCTCTGAAATTGCTGGTGCTCTCCAAAGAAAAAGCTGAAAAGCATTACGCGGTTCATAAAGATAAATCATTTTTCAAAGGTCTCGTATCATATATAATCTCTGGGCCAATAGTTGCTGCTGTAATCGAAGGCACTAACTGTATTTCCATTACGAGAACATTGTGTGGTGTAACCGACGGTGCCAAGGCACAACCCGGAACCATACGTGGCGATTATTCCATGGGAATTGAGAAAAACATCATTCATGCATCAGATTCAATGGAATCATTTGAATACGAATGGCCCATATACTTTTCACCAGACGAGGTTCTTGAATATTCGTCAGGAGACGAAGAGCTGATCTTTTGAGGTGGTTATGGATAAATCCCTCAGACAACCAATTGTTTGCGTCCTTGGTCATGTAGATCATGGAAAGACGTCCATTCTTGACGTCATAAGAGGAACCTCGGTAGCCAAGAAGGAGGTAGGAGGAATCACCCAGAAGATCGGTGCATTCGAAGTGGACATGGAATCCTTTGCAAAGGCTTCCAGGTCGGAGATAGGAAAGAATAAGTTGAAGATTCCAGGTCTCCTTTTTATAGATACGCCTGGGCATGTGGCTTTTTCAAATATGAGGGCAAGAGGTGGGGCTCTGGCAGATATTGCCATTCTGGTAGTGGACATCAATGAGGGTTTTAAGCCTCAAACAATTGAATCATTAGAAATTCTGAAACGGTTCAAGACCCCATTCATAATAGCTGCAAACAAGATAGATCTTGTACCTTTCTTCGTCACAGCAAAGAATATCTCTTTCAGGGATTTACAAAAAACACAGAGGCCAGAATATAATGAAGAGCTTGAAAATCGCCTTTATAATCTCGTGAATAAGTTCTATGAATATGGACTTGCATCAGACCGTTATGACAGGATTACTGATTTTTCTAAAACCATTGCCATAATACCTGTAAGTGCAAAAATGGGCATAGGAATCTCGGATGCTCTTCTCATGCTTGCTGGACTTGCCCAGAGATTCCTGGAACGTAATATAGAATATGTGAGCGGAATGGGAAAAGGTACCGTCATCGAAGTAAAGAAGGAGGAATCCCTTGGCCTTACACTTGACACGGTTCTTTACGAAGGTTCTCTGAAGAGGGGCGATCGCTTGGCAGTGAGCACAAGGAATGGGCCGACAGTCTCAAAAGTAAAGGCCATTTTTGTCAGTGGCAAAGGCAAGAAGCTTGTTGAAAAAGCAGAAGTATACTCTGCACAGGGTATCAGAATAGTGCTTGCAGACAAGATTGAAGTGATTCCCGGATCACCTGCAATTGCCGTTGGAAGTAATACTGAGGAAGCATTCGAGGAGATAAGGAAGGAATCTCAGATCAATATACCTCTTTCTTTAACTGGAGTAACAGTCAAGGCAGAAGCTCTTGGATCCCTCGAGGCAATCTCATACGAACTCTCCAAGAAAGGAATCTCAATCAGGTCTGCTGGGATTGGAGACATAACCAGAAGGGACATAACTGATGTGTCTACGTTGAATGATCCACTTAGCAAGATCATAATAGGATTTAATGTGGAAATGCTCCCCGAAGCCCAGGAATCATCACTTACCAGTGATACGGCTGTTGAGACCGGCTCTGTTATATACTCCCTCATAGAAGCCACTGAGAAATGGTTACAGGAAAAGAGGGCCGAAATCGAAGAGGGCAGAAAGCAGGACATGCCCATACCTTCTAAGTTCATAATAATGCCTGAGTACATATTCAGATCCACAAAGCCCGTAATTGTAGGAGTAAAGATAATGACCGGCCGTTTAAAGGTCGGCGATAGCCTTATCAAGTCAGACGGCAGATATGCCGGTACAGTAAAGAGTATACGTGAGGGAGAAACATCAAAGAAATATGGCGATGCAGGACAGGAGGTTGCCATTTCAATTGATGGTGTAACACTTCACAGACATATTTTCCCGTCGGAGACACTGTATGTAGATATACCGGAATCCGTGGTAAAGGATCTCAGGGAAAACAACATGGACACAGGAACCATGGAAACACTTGAAGAGATAATAAGAATAAAGAGGAAGGAGAATATTTTCTGGGGAACCAGGGCTTAGGAAATGGTACTGTTTCTCATAATTTCCAACGAGTCTCGAAAAGAATTATGATTCAGTTCATGAGGTTTCACTTTCTTATCTTTTTAACATCAGTTTCGCAAAAATTAAAGGAACAGAATTCATGCTAAAGCAGAAAGATCCGTAACTTATCTTCATCCTTAACCTTATTCTGGTAGTGCACCAACCAGCATCCGATCCGGTTGCTTTATTCTCATCTCATGGGGTATTCTTTCCGTTTCCACCGATTCAGATCGATACACTATATTCATTGGGGATTTAACTGGAATGGCCTTTATCCCACCAGGTATCTATGCCATTCTTTCTGTCGTCAGACGGGATTCTGTCAGCTTCTTATCATTGAGTCCCGAAAGCACAGGTGACAACACGCATACGAACGCGACAGAAGGCTAAAAATAATTAACCTCCTTATGTAAAGGCTTTATATCTATGGGTCATGTTCCAATCACATGGCGTTCCTTCAATACTTTGTAACTGGGCTATTTACTGGAATCGTTCTGGGATTTTTAACTGCATTTTTTGTAGCAAGAAGGATGTACTCTCCAGATTCTGAAAGATCAAGGGACGCCATAAGATCAATTGCAGCCGACGTAATACAGCACTCATACTCCACTCTGACTGAGCAGTCCATGATGCAACTGGAATCAATAGCCAAATCAAGTGAATCAAAGCTGGACATAAAGAAGGCTGAAATAGAAGGCATAATAAAACCCCTTAATGACACACTTGTTAGATACCAGCAGCAGGTCGATACACTGGCGGGGGCAGTAAAGACAGATTATGGGGGTATTCAGCAGTCCGTATCGGCGTTGATGTCAGCCCAGAAAGAGATGATCACTCTTACGGGAGAGCTGAGTTCATCTCTCAAGAACAATCAGCAGAGAGGCAAATGGGGCGAACTTCAGCTTAAGAGGATAGCTGAAATATCAGGAATGCTCGATCACTGTGACTTTGACCTCCAGGAATCTGTTTCAATGGATGAAGCCAGAGTAAGACCTGACATGGTTGTGAGACTCCCTGGAAACCGCACCATAATTGTAGACGCTAAGACACCAATATCGGAATATATGAAAGCACTGGAGGCACAGAGTGAAGATGAAAGGAAAGCCACGATGAAAAACTATGCCGTTCAGATCCGGGACACAATCAGATCGCTGGCAGCAAAATCCTATCAGGAAAAGTTCCAGGACAGTGTGGAGTTTGTGGTCATGTTTATTCCCGGTGAGGCCTTCTTTTCCGCTGCCCTGGAGGCAGATCATGAACTCATAGAATATTCCGTGGCAAAAAACGTGGTTCTTGCTTCTCCTTTAATTCTTATCTCACTCCTGAAAAGTGCAGCCATGGGGTGGCAGCAATACAGGATAGACAGAAACAGGGAAGAGATTGTGAAACTCGGGAAAGATCTGTACTCAAGGATCATCAGACTCACTGAAGCTTTCGCTGCACTGGGAAAGAGCATGAATAAATCGGTTAAGGATTACAATTCAATAGTATCCACTCTCGAATCCAGGGTTCTTGTAACTGCCAGGAAGATGGGAGAACTGGGTGTCGGGGACGGGAAGGAACTGGAAGTTCCGGATTCCATAGATACCATAGCCAGATCTCCTGAAGCAGTTTCAGAGAATTTTATGGACCAGGTATCCGATCAGGATGATTAAAATTCATAATAAAAAAATAGGTTGTGAGGTTCTGTTAATTATAAAAATTTTTTAATTGGGATTATTTCAAGGAACGAGCACATGCTGAGGTTTTATTGCCTTTACTTCTTCCCTTATTGAAACCCCTCTCTTCAGCCTCTTCGTATCGACAGCTGTTGGTTTGAGTCTGTCAAGGATATACGCAAATGCTACTTCTGCACTCTTAGGATCACCGCACGTGTAGATATCCAGGGTCACCAGTCCATGCTCAGGCCATGTATGAAAAGACAGATGCGACTCAGCTAAAAGCACAATTCCACTTGCACCTTTCGGCTGAAACTGGTAATAATCCGAAGATATCTTTGTTAGTTTTCCCTCTTTTACTGCTCCTTCAATTATGGGGAATAGTCTCTCAGCCTCGGATATGGTATCCGGATCCACGCCATAAAGATCTGCCAAGATTTGTACTCCCACGGCCACTTTCATCGTCCTCCATCTTTTACACCTCTATGTTTTGCTAAAGATGGTATTAAAATGTTATATTTAAATATTTAACAATGCGTTGTGAGTTTATTAATATATTGGTATGGATATAATATATGGAAGTCCTAATGAGTAAGATAAATATTTAAATTATTATGTATATAAATATATATTTATATGGCTTAGTATTTAAATATAGTTGATTTTTAGTTCAGTTTTTGGGTTTTTTCTTTGGAGTTCTATTAATGTCTGAAGTATGAAATGAAACCTGCGATTGGAAGTTATTACCTGGCTGGAAATTCCCCTATTTGATGCCTCAAATGCAGATTCAAGTGGAGCAAATTCAAGCTCTGGTTCCAGTTCCAGTTTTTTTGCAACAACCATGGCCTCCTCACCAAGCACACCAATTTTGTCCTTAGGGGAGTCCCTTATAAACAAATCTACCTTTTTACGGATCTCTTCCATGTCCCGTATGTTCTCTACGTCGGGAACTACCATTATGCTTACAGTGCCCAGTTTTAAGTCAATTATGCCTTTCACCTGAGTTATACCAGCTATATCGCCCTTCGAAGTGCTTTTCATAACAACTCCAGTTGCCCCTTCCAATTTTCTGTTTGTGGCATAAAGGTATCCTTCCTTCATGGTAAGCGAGGCCCTTTCACCGTCTTTCAGATTTTCCATGGCAATTGCCTCCCATACAAGAACATTATCCAGTTTGGCCATGCTTTCCTGAACAAAGTCCCTGAAGCCATTGAGTCCCGAATAGAGGTAATCAAAACCGCTTTCCGTGATTCGGCCATTTGGGTCTAGAAGCCCTTTTTCCTTCATTATTTTTGTATGATACTGTACGCCCTGAATTGTGATTCCTATCTTTCTAGATATATCTGAAGGTTTCTCATTTTTATCAAATATTTCCGTTAGAATCATTATCTGGGTCAAGCCTGCCTGATCGAGCATATTGATTACAGTGATATGATATTCATTCCATATTTATAATAGGTTATCTGGTCTGAATTTTATCGAAATTTTATGATTTCAACTGAATTTCGATGTTCACTATTCGTGATCCACATGTTTTTTGTCTGGTTTTTGTGAGGATGGCCACAACCGTATATATAATAAAATATAATGATCAGATATGATTCTCAATTTAGGAACAATGGAATACGGGAAGACATTAAGCATTCAGAGAAAACTCAACAATTTGAGGAATGAATCCAGAATAGACGACTGCATGATCGTTGTGGAACATCCTGATGTTTACACTGCCGGTATCCACTGGCTTCCTGGCCCAGAACAACAGGAAATAGATGTGGTGAGAATAGAGAGAGGAGGGTCCATAACATACCATGGGCCGGGTCAACTTGTTACATATTACATAATCAATCTGAGAGAACGCAACCTGAACGTTCTTAATCTCATAGAGATATTGCAGGACTGCAACATCGATCTTCTGGAACAATGGAGCATTCCCGCGTTACCGCGACTGGGAAAGGAAACAGGCGTATGGACAGGAAGCAGAAAGATTGCATCAATTGGACTTGCTCTCAAAGGCTTTTCAACGCTTCATGGATGTGCATTGAATGTATCAACCGATCTTGGGGGATTCAACAGAATAAATCCCTGCGATTTCAGTCCTGATATAATGACATCAATGGAAAACGAGACAGGGTACTCTATATCCATGGACAGTGTCAGGGAAAAATACATGAGAATCGCATCAGAAAAACTGAATATTGGGGATGTAGTAAAAAATAGGGATAGTTTAGATTATATCAATGAGCTACTGTCTGAGACTGTTCTCTGAGAAACTGCTGCAGATAATAGAATGATCCGGTCCCTTTGCCGGTGCTTCCACTCATCTTCCAACCAACGAAAGGTTGCGAACCTACCATTGCGCCAGTGGATCCACCTCTCTCTCTGTTTGCGTAAACAACGCCAACATCTGCGTTTTCAAAATAGTATTTTATCTCTTCAGGATCTTCAGTGAAGATACCTCCAGTAAGTCCATATTCGGAGCGGTTGATCTCTTCAACTGCCTGCTTCAGGCTCTTCACCTTTCTGACCGCAAGAACAGGAAGGAAAAGTTCGTTTTTAACTATGTAAGCATTCTCGTCCAGGTCGGACACAATGGTTGGTTCTACATAAAATCCATTCCTGTCGAGTACGTTCCCTCCAGTCAGGACTTTTCCCTCCTTCTGGAATTTGTCCTTCAGTTGTTTGAATTTTTCAAATGCATCCCTGTTTACCACTGGATTGAGAAAAGTTTCCTTTTTTCTTGGATCATCTGGCTTTATCATTTCAGTTCGCTCCTTAAGTTTCTTCAAAAACTCATCATATATGCCTTCATGCACGTAGACGAGGGAACAGGCACTGCACTTCTGTCCTGCGTAACCGAAAGCTGCCCTTACCACGCCCTCCGTGGCCTTATTCATGCTGCATTTATCTGTTACAATTATGGCATCCTTTCCTCCCATTTCAGCAACAACCGACTTGGGCATTTTCTGTGTTGCCCTGTGGTAGATGTCCATGCCTACGTCTCTGGAGCCAGTAAATACCACTCCACCAATCTTCGGATTCTCCACCAGGGTTTTACCGACGATTCCGCCAGACCCCGATAGGAAGGCCAGTGTTTCCTTCGGCACACCGGCCTCGTGCATGTATCTTACAGTAAGGTAGGAGGAAAG
>JAJZOT010000270.1 GCA_021847855.1 Thermoplasmata archaeon
GCGAGGGCAGGAAGGCCAGGTTCATCTATGTTATACCGAATTTTCACAATCCAGCTGGATACACCCTTTCGCATGAGAGAAGAAAACACCTGATAGACCTTTCAGTTGACTATGATGTACCGATTATTGAAGATAACCCGTATGGTGAGCTTCGATACTACGGGAATAAGATACCAAGCCTGAAGAGCATGGATCCTGATGAAAGGGTAATTTACATGGGTACATTCTCAAAGGTCATGACACCAGGTCTGAGGATTGGTTATGTCATCGGCAAAAAAGATGTGATCAGAAGGGTTAATCTTCTTAAGCAGGCGCTCGATCTGTCCACGAATACACTTTCTGAATACATAGCCTATGAATATCTTAAAAGAGATGTAATGAAGACACAAATACCTAAGAATATCGCAATATACAGAAAAAAGAGGGACAGAATGCTTGATGCGTTGTCGCAGAATTTTCCTGAGAACTCAAAGTGGTCTAAACCGGATGGCGGCATGTTTGTCTGGGCCACGCTTTCAGAAGACATTGATACAGGAATGATGAAGGAAAGGGCTGTGAAGAACGGTGTAGCGTACATAAGCGGGATGTCATTCTATCCAAATATGGAAAAGAAGAACGGCATGAGGATCAATTTCAGTTATCCAACCCTGGAGGAAATAGACGAGGGGATAAGGAGACTATCTCTTACGATTGAGCAGGAAACTTCCCTGAACAAGCAGACCATTCCGAAAAAGAAATACTGATTTAAATGACCGTTGTTGTTGGCGGAACTTTCTCCATACTGCATAAGGGTCACAGAGTCCTTTTGCGGACTGCTGCAGGCGAGGGTGATCATCTGGTTATCGGCCTGACGACGGATAAATTTCTCAAAGACAGGAAGAATTATGCATATCCGGCCTACGAGGAGCGGGAGAAGAACCTAAGAAAATTTATGTCGAAAATAAGCAGCAGCTTTGAGATCAGGCCATTGAGCGCACAGTATGGAAACACCACAGATGATGAGTCATATACAACTATTGCGGTCTCGGAGGAGACCGAAAATGCTGCATTCAGGATAAACCAGATAAGAATTTCAAACGGCCTTGCACCGCTTAAAATTCTAAAAATCCCGACTGTGAGAGCAAAGGATCTTATTGCAATCAGGTCGTCTAGAATATACCGGGGTGATATAGACATCAAAGGGAACAGGCTTAGGGCTTTGAAAGTGGTTATCTCCACTCACAACGACCTGAAATACCGGATTTTAAGGTCCTTTATGGAAGAAAATCTCGGTCCAGTAATAACAATAAGAAATGATTCGTATTCTCTTGACAGCAATCAGCCGTTCGGTGAGGATACAATTAAACTTGCAAGGGTACGGGCGGAAAGCGTAAAAGTTGAATATGACTACTCCGCAGGAATCGAGTCAGGTCTTTTCTATGATAAGATTTCTAATTCATATCTTGATTTTCACTGCTGTTATCTTCTAGACAGCCTGGGCGAGGCATCAGTAGGCTGCAGCAGCGGTTTCAGGATCCCTGAAAATGTGATCCGGAAAATTAAGGAAGGAATCGATATGTCCGAAGCGTTCGGTAAATTGTACGGATATGAAAGGATCGGGGAAAAAGAAGGAATTGTCGGTATACTTACTAATGGCAGAATTACACGCGGTGCACTCATATCAGAAGCAGTAAGAAATGCCCTCTATTCAAGAGTTGGTGTATTCCATAAGCAGCATGTTCAGAAAGGATAGACCAAAGGAATTTGTCATAAAAACAGTGAAAGTGATGATACCAGGATCGCAACCAGAACAGTAAGGGGCAGGTTTTTTGTTTTAAATGCGACCGCAATCGCCGATAGCATAGCAACCACGTTGATTAGGGTGACCTGGGGTATGTTATAAATAAAAAGGCTTGCAAAGGCTGAAACGGCGAATAAATTGAAGAATCCCTCCAGCTTGAGGTATTTCCTGAATTTCTCATAAAATTTCCATGGTACAACCCTCTGGGAAACACTCATCACGGCTAGTACTATGATAAGAATTGTGATAATAACGGTCAATCAGGCCACACCCCTTGCCTTGCTATAATAATAGCCAAGTAGAACTCCTGCAAGTATCGGCACGATAATGAAATATGATGGGAGGCCAAGTATCTTCCCTGTTATTGCGATGCACATAGCAGATGCTGCCGTGATGATAGTTGGACCGCTCCTGATCCTTGGCATAAGAAGACCGATGAAAAGTGCAGGAAGAGCTATGAGTAGAATTTCTATAATCCTTATCGGAGCAAGAGCGGCTAGAGTTACCCCTATTACTGTGGCAATAAACCAGTTTATGTATCCATAAACTGAAAGATTGAGCAGATCCTTTGTACCCTTTCCATGAGTTGAAATTGACAAAGCATAAACCTCGTCTGTTAAAAACGGTCCGATTAGCATTATATCGCTGGATGAGACGTTGTATCCTGAGGAGGAAAGGTGTGGGCCATAAAATGTATGCCTGAGGTTTAGCAGGAACGCGGTAAGTACCATGGAAAATGGATCCAGGCCGGTTGCCCAGAAACCCAAAAATGCTGACTGGACTGCTCCGGAGAATACAAGAAGTGAGAGCATGACCGCATATACAAACGGTATACCGAGAGCAACTGTAAAGGCTCCAAAAGCTATTCCAGACGGCATGTAGCTGGCTGTGATTGTAAAGTAAAGAGAGCGGAGAGCACTGGGCATTGTTACACCTTCATGCTTTTAGAGGAAATGTATTTTTAATCTTTCACCCCATCGGAAAAACAAAAAGTAAATGGATAGGTTTTACAAGGAAATTATTCAAAGCCCAGTTTGTATTTTTTGCCGTCTGATAAAGGTTAAATACATTTGTAAACTATTATGTTTGAAAACATGGTTACGAAGGAAGATGTACTGGAGGCCCTGAAGGCAGTATCTGATCCGGAGATAGGAATGGATGTGGTGAACCTGGGATTGGTTTACGATGTTGAAATTAATGGTGATAAAGTATACATAAAAATGACCATGACCGCTCCGACATGCCCTGTCACCCCCTGGATTCTTGCGGAAGCACAGAGAGTTGTCGAAAACGTTGAAGGTGTGGAAGCGGCAGATGTCGAACTTGTATGGGAACCTCAGTGGACCCCAGCGTTGATGACAGACTTCGCGAAAGAGCAGCTCAATATGATGTAGGATTAACAGATTTTACCTGAAAACCTGCAAAAAAAATGCCGATTTTAGGCGTTATGTTTTATATACTCTTTATAAATAAACCGGCTTGAGAGGTATATTATGAGCGAGAAAGAGAAAATTACAATTGAAAACATTGTCGCATCGACTTCACTTGCAGAGCGTCTTGATTTAAGCAGGATCGCGCTCGCACTTGATGGATCTGAATACGAGCCAGAGCAATTTCCTGGTTTGATATACCGTCTGCATGAACCCAAAACCGCAGTATTGATTTTCAGAAGCGGAAAGGTAAACTGCACGGGTGCGAAAAATCTTGAGAATGTCAAGTTAACAATCGCCACATCCTACCTGAGAGAA